>JACMRC010000074.1 GCA_014376655.1 Mucilaginibacter sp.
CATAAAAACGCCAATGGTGTTAATACTTTCCAGCATAGGTTCATCAACTGGTCTACGCGTAAACGCGGCAATGTCCAGCGGATCCACATTTGTAGGCCTATTAAAGCTAATGTTTTTACTGCTATCCAAAATATGCCCCAGGCAGTTCCGGTTGTCCAATCGGCAAGGTGTACTGCGCCAATATTGGGCAGCGGTGTGTTCCAGGCACCTAAAAACAAAATTACTCCTACCATTGATACCAGGAACATCATGGCATACTCTGCCAAAAACACCAAAGCAAATTGCAATGCCGTAAACTCGGTATGGAAACCTGCTACCAACTCTGATTCAGCTTCCGGTATATCAAATGGAGCGCGGTTACTTTCGGCCAATGATGCTATAAAGTATATTATAAACGCAATAATTAAATGCGGCGCCCTAAATATGTTCCATGACAATATCCCACCGGTGGCAGATACATCCCAAAAACCTAAAAATTTTATTTTCTCTGCGGATAAGATCCCTTGTTGCATAGAGATAGTCTGTAGGTCCAGCGATTGGGCTATCATCACAACGGATATCAATGCAAAACCGGCAGGGATCTCGTAAGATATGATCTGCGCTGCCGAACGCATAGCACCCAAGATAGAGTATTTATTGTTTGAACCCCAACCGGCCATTAATATGCCGAGGGTCTCAATTGATATAATTGCCAGGATATAATACAAGCCAATATTAATTTTGGCCGGCACCAAACCCGGTGCCCACGGCAATGCCGCAAAACCCAGGTATACCGCAACAAATATGATAACCGGTGCCATTAAAAAAAGCACCTTATCAGCAGCGGTGGGTATGATCATTTCCTTTTGCAGAAGCTTTAGCATGTCGGCGGCGGTTTGCAGCAGGCCGTATTTACCAACTTCGGTAGGGCCAAGCCGCCCTTGTATAAATGCAGATACCTTACGTTCGGCATATACGCCAAACATAGTAAAGAAGGCTAAAAAAACAAATAAGCCTATCGCAACTAATAAATATGTAAGGTAAAAATTCAACCAGATTTACTTTAGCTGCAAACTTAATAAATTTTGAGGTGATAGGATTGGATAATTGTATAAAGTTGACCGAATTAGTAGGAATTACGTCGGCCTCACCCCACCCCTTTCCTTTGGAGCTACTGTGTGTACACATCTTTTAAATCAAATATAATTTTTGCCCTGTAAGGGCTACCCCTTTGTAGAAACAGGAATAAATTCTGATTGCCCCGTCAGGCGGCTACCCAAATTCGGCAAAGGGTAGCCACCTGACGGGGCAAAATTTACTGTTTTATAAATATTTCTACAAAGGGGTAGCCCTTACAGGGCATATACGGTTATGGAATACTTGTGTACACACAGTAGCCTTTGGAGAGGGGCTTTGAATAGCATTTTATAAAGTTTGCATTGAAAACTAATCTAAATCATGTATAAAAATCTTGTAAAGTGTATAAATCAGATGCATTATAATTGTACGCGGTGATAATATTGGCGCACTAACCAGTAATTTATTTCCGGCGATATTAAGATTTACAGCCCGATTTTTCGTACATTTGTGTATCCCCTGCTCTGCAAGAGCAAACTAAACACTTTATTTCAAAGTATTTACGTGTAATTTATATAATACGCTAAAAAACAAGAATTTAACTTAAATAAAGCACTGTAAAAACGTGTGAAAACGCGTGATTTAGTGGAATTAAAATGTGATTTAATGGCATTTAAGTGTGAAACAATAGAAAAACTGTGTGTTTTTTTGCGGGTAAAAATTAAGCGTATTGAATGCCGTTAGGAGTTATTACTCATAACCGACATATGCACCCGGGCGCAAAATGAGCGCTTTAAGAAGCTATAAAGCAGCATACGAAGCAGTTGCCTAAAATAGATGTTATAATATACTGAAGGTCAGTTAGTTACGCACATATCAAGCGTTTAGGGTCAGGCTTTAACATTTCAAATCTGTAACCGATACAAATTCAGAAGTTACCGGAGCCGAAAAGAATCGCGATGCATGGTGATCAAATTCTTTAGTATCATCAGTAGTGGTGTAGAATTTACGGGTATTGCCTTTGGTTAGCTTCTTTTCCAGTTCGGGATGTCTTTGCAGATAATCAATAAGGCTTTTGGCAACAATATCGCCCTGCGCTATAACATTTACATTGGCAGGTAAATGTGCCTTAATTTTATCCATCAATAATGGATAGTGCGTACAGGCTAACAACAACGTATCGATATTGGCTGATTTTTCCATTATTTCATCAAGGTATTCTTTTATAAAATAGTCTGATCCGGGTTTCTCGTATTCGCCGCTCTCCACCAATGGCACCCACAACGGGCAAGCCTGCTGGTAAACTTTAAGGTCAGGAAAAAACTTTTGGATCTCCATTAGGTATGATTCTGATTGAACAGTACCTGTTGTACCTAATACCCCTATTTCTTTGGTGGTAGAGTAATTACCTATCACCTCGGCAGTTGGCCTTATAACGCCTAATACCCTTTTAGAGGGGTCGAGGCCCTTCATATCTAACTGCTGGATATTGCGTAGCGCTTTTGCTGAAGCGGTGTTACAAGCCAGTATAATAAGTGGGCAGCCCTGTTTAAACAACCATTGCACGCACTCCCATGTATATTGATGGATGGTATTAAACGACCGGTTGCCGTATGGCGCGCGGCTATTATCGCCTAAGTAGATATAATCATACCCGGGTAACTCCTCGGCAATCGACCGAAAAACCGTTAATCCGCCTATCCCTGAATCAAAAATACCTATGGGTTGCATGGTTGTTGAAGATTGATTATTGAAAGTTAAAGATTGGTATTGAAATCGATGAAATCAAAATCAATCTGTGAAATCTTTCAATAAAATAAAAAAAGCGCATTGTATTGGAGTGCGCTTTTATAAATGTATGAAATTAAATTATTTTTTTGCACCTACAGCCGGAGCTGCGCCTATGCCTAATTTAACTTTTACGGAACCGATCAGATCGTCAGCCGCAGGGAATACTAATAATGATGTTTGTGACGAATCTAATACATAAGTATAACCTTTTTCTTTAGCCACAGCTTCAATTGCATTGTGAATTTTATCAGTTAACGGTTTCATTAACTCGTTACCTTTAGCCTCAACATCTTGTTGTGCTTTTGTCTGATAATCCTGAGCGCGTTTTTGCAAATCAGTTAATTCACTTTGTTTAGCAATTTTAGCAGCATCAGTCATGGTTGCTTGTTTAGCCTGGTAATCAGCACTACCTTTTTGAAGCTCTTCGCCTAATTTTTGTAACACGTCCATGTATGTCTTTTTAAAGGCATCCATTTGTGCATTGATAGTTTTAAGCTCAGGAGTTAACTGAATCAGGTCACTTGTATTGATATAGCCAATTTTTTGTTGCGCTTTGGCAAAGTTGCCCATTAATAACATGCATACTGCAACTAAAGCAACTTTTAATGATTTTTTCATTGTGTTTTTGTTCTGTGTTTAATTTTAAAATTGTGCGATTATATATATAAAAATTTTATTTAGCAAATACTCCCGGCTTTAATCCCAGGCGTGTTATAACATCGGCGCTTTTATCATAACGCGGATTTGCGTAAAGCATTATCACTTCGCTGTTTTTATCAAATATCATATCCAGGTTTTCTGCTTCGGCAACGGCTTGTACCGCTTTAGCTACTTTGTCCTGGATAGGTTTCATTATCGAGCTGCTTTTTGTTTCAAGTTCGCCACTCGGACCAAATTTTTGACGTTGAAAATCTTTAGCTGCCTTTTCTTTAGTCACAACTTCGTCTTCGCGACGTTTTTTCATATCAGCCGACATTAAAACCTGGTCGGCCTGGTATGCTTTATACATTCTGTCAATTTCCTGGAAACGGTTATCCACCTCTTTTTGCCATTGATCAGACAATGCGCCCAATTGTTTTTGCGCGGATACATAATCAGGCATGTGTTTCAGTATATAATCCGAATCAACATATCCAAATCGTTGTGCAAACGACGCTGTAAAACCTAAGAACGTAAAAGCCAGTACTAAAATTACCTTTTTCATCAACTTTTTCTATTTAGTTAAAACCACCGCTTAAGCTTTGTGATATAGAGAAGCTAAACTGCCCTTTATTAGCCGTCGGTATTCCCGGTATTGCATCATAGCCATAACCATAATCCAAACCAAGTAAACCAAAAATAGGTAAATATATCCTTGCGCCAATACCTGTTGATCTGCGAATGTTATATGGGTTAAATTGAGAGAACTTATCCCAAACGTTACCACCTTCGGCAAATGCCAGTAAAAATATGGTAGCCGATGAGCTGGCAATAACAGGATGACGTAACTCTAAAGTATATTTATTATAGAAAGCACTACCAGGGTTACTGCTGGCAGTGTAGTTTGAACCTACCGGTACTATAGAGAAGTTTTCATAACCACGTAAACCAATTATATCACTACCCTGTAAAAACTGGTAGCTCTGCATACCATCACCACCCAGTTTAAAGCGCTCGAACGGAGATCCCGGAACTACCGAGTTATACTCGCCAAGGAAACCAAACCTAACCTGGGTCATCAGTGTAAACTTACCTGCCAGGTGTATAAACCATTGCGCGTCAAATTTCACTTTATAGTACTCTACAAAATGATATAATTGCTCTTGCGTTGGCGGCAACTTATAGTTAATGTTATTAAATAATGAATATGGCGGCGTGCCTTGCAGCGTAAACTTGATATTTGAACCACCTGTAGGGAATATTGGCGATCCATCTAACGAGTTACGCGAAAGTTCTTGCGTTAATTTAATGTTATAAGATGTACCATTAGAGAATAAATATCCAGGATAGTTATCCAAATTATAGTGGTCAAGGTTTAATGAGTAATTTAACTGGAACCTGTTATCAGGCCATTTTAAACGCTTACCTAAAGTAAAGCCAATACCGTTTATACGCAGGTTATTATAATTGGGATTATCCTTAGCATAGTACTGACCTGATGAGCTTCCTTGTGTATACGCCGATACCGAGAAATATATTGGCCTTTTACCACCTAACCATGGCTCGGAAAAAGTAAACGAGAAGTTTTGGTACGATCTTCCGCTTGATTGCCCCCTGATGCTTAGTTTTTCGCCATCGCCTTTTGGTAACGGCTTATATTTATCAAGATGGAAAATATTGCGGATAGCAAAGTTGTTAAAAGTAAGACCCAGTGTGCCTACAAACTGGCCGCCACCAAAACCACCTGAAAGCTCTACCTGGTCTGATGGTTTTTCAACCACGTTATAGATCAAATCTACAGTACCGTCGGCCGAATTAATGTTAACCGGGCGTGGCTCTGTTTTAGTATCATCAAAATTACCTAACTGGCCTATTATACGTGTACTTTCTATTAAGGCAGATTTCCTGAATTTTTGGCCGGGCAGGGTTTGCAACTCGCGTATAACTACTCTATCGTTAGTTACATCATTACCTTTAACCGTAACACGGTTTATAGTGTATTGCGGGCCTTCAAATATGCGGATATCCAAATCAACAGTGTCATTATGCACTCCTGTTTGTACCGGGTCTGAGTTGTAGGTTAAATATCCATCATCCAAATAAAGTGATGAAACATCATCACCACTTGGGCCGCCACCGCTTAATCTTTTACTTAATGTTTCCTCGCTAAATACGTCGCCTTTTTTAATACGCAATACCCTATTCAAATCAATATTGCTGTAACGGGCGTTACCAGACCATTTAATATTACCAAAGTAATACTTGCGGCCTTCGTAAACTTTGATTTTTACATCTACAGTTTCATAATCATGCTTGGTAACTGTATCACTTATCACTGCAGCATCCCTGTAACCGCGCTCCTGCATTTTTTCAACAAGTGTTTGCTTGTCTTCTATGTATTTATCGTCTTTAAATTTTTTAGATCCAAATATGTTATAAAACTTACGAGTGCGCGTTTTTGATAAAAACCCTTTAAGTTTAGCTTGCGAGAAATCTTTATTGCCTTCAAAAGTAATTAAGTTTATCATTACTTTTCTTCCCTTATCAACCGCAACATCTAATATTAAACTGTTTGCGTCTCCCGGATCAGGGCGTTGTTTAATAGTTACCGTAGCATTTAAAAAGCCTTTTTCGTGCAAATATTTTTTAATTATCGCATCGGTTTTATTTAGCAAATTGGTATTTACAATTTTGCCCTTATCATCTAATTTCTTGTTGATCTCTTCTATTTCGCTCTTGCGCAAGCCTGATAAACGCAGGTTTGATAAACGTGGCAACTCTTTAATAGCTATTTCAAGATATACGGTATCAAGATTGATCTTGGTAACATATAGCTGCACATCGTCAAAAAGATTTTCTTTATATAAATTCTTTACAATGGCTGCGCTGGCTTCACCGGGTAACATCAGTTTATCGCCCTTGTTTACTTTTGCAATTTGAGCCAACACATCTTTATCCAGGTGTACAGTACCTGTAACCGTAATACCGCCAATAATATACTCTTTAGGGTTAAGATAACTCAAAGTGTCGGTATTTGACGGTCTAAAAACCTGTTGGTTTTGTCTGACCTGGGCAAGTGCAGCAGTACTTATTACAGAGAAAATTATAGCAAACAGAAATTTATTCATTCGGATATTTTAGTGGGCTAAAAATAATTTATACAGTTGTTAAAATTTGTTAAACGGAAAAATTTAGTTTACCTGTTCACTTGTCATCCCAAAACGGCGCTCGCGTTTTTGGTAATCCAATATGGCTTCGTAAAGATCTTCTTTTCTGAAATCGGGCCATAATTTTGTTGTAAAATATAACTCTGCATAGGCAATTTGCCATAACATGTAGTTGCTAATTCTAAATTCGCCACTGGTTCTTATTAACAACTCCGGGTCGGGCATATCGCCGGTATATAAGTTGCTTTCAAAAAGTTTTTCGTCAATATCATTTACGTCTATCTCGCCGCTTTTAACTTTAATTGCAAGGCTTTTTGCAGCATATACAATTTCGCGGCGCGAGCTATAGCTTAATGCCAGCGTTAATACAAGGCCGGTATTTTTTGATGTTGTTTTAATGGCGTTGGTTAACTCTTCGTAACATTTTTTGGGTAGCATGTCCAGATCGCCTATTGCATTAAGCTGAACATTCTTATCCATAAAGTTCCTGATCTCTTTATTAATAGTGCTAACCATTAACTCCATAATGGCCATAACTTCCAGTTTAGGGCGGTTCCAATTCTCGGACGAGAAAGTGTACAGTGTTAAGTATTTAACCCCAAGGTCAACACCACCTTCAACTACATCTCTAACAGACAGTACACCGTTGTGGTGACCAAATATTCTTAATTTGCCTTTGTCTTTTGCCCATCTGCCATTGCCATCCATTATAATAGCTATGTGTTGCGGTAACTTTAACAAATCAATCTGATCCTTATAACTCATTTCCTTTTACTGATCAATAAAGCCGATACAGGCTTAAAACGCGTGTTTTTAATATAAATTAATTTTTTAACAACACGCCCGATAATTAGAGTTTTACTAAATAAAGCCCAATTTTTCAGGTGACAAAGGTAAAACTTACTTTGTACTTTTTTAGTATGCTGATGAAAAGAAAGTTTGCACAAAAAATTGAGGGATTTTTAACCTCACATTGTTCAATTAATAATAACACTTCTGTGTTATAAAGGTATACGATATAGAGAGTCCTACAAACATATAGGTGTCCTTGGGCCTTAAGTCGCCGCGCTGGGTGCCCGCCACACCAATTTGATTGACAGAACGGTCAGACAAGGCTATTGCTAATGGAGTAGGCAATTTTGTCTTATCGGCATATACACCACTTACATCATCTATATAATCTGTATAAGCTATACGATAGCCCAGGTCGGCCCCAAGCGTCCACCTGCCTGCTATGTTGTATTTAATTCCCAGGCCAAAAGGGACAGCTATTGTACTGCCGGGGTATGATTTACCTTCAGTTTCTATAGTGCGCAGATCATAAGTTTGCCCTAAATAGGTGGCTTTAGGGGTATAACCCGTATAAGCTATCCCGGCAAAAACATAAGGTGTATATATGTTTTTGCTTACAGATGGCACGTATTCCATAAAGTTAAACTCGCCGGTAAGGCTTAACTCGCTTAGTTGCGTATTAAAACTTAGGTTACGGTTGCGGGCTTGTGCGTTTTGCGAAAGGCTGTCGGCGCCTTTTATTACGCCATAAGTATAGCCTAATTTAAGGGACAGGTAACCATCAAAATTTCGCCTGACAAATACACTACCTGCAATACCCGAAAATTTAAAAGGGTCATTCTGGTTCAGATCGCCCATATAGCCGGCACCACCTGCAAAACCCCCTACCTCCCAGGTTTGAGCTTCTGCAGTGAATGATACAAAGGTTAAAAGTAGTATTGCTAAATATTTAGCCATCCGCCAAAATTAATAATTGCGGGCATCAAGGCCCCACAATAGTTTGTTTCTTAACGTAGATAAATAACTTTCATTATTTAGGCGGATAAGATTAAGTTCAAAACTTGCTTTCTGAACTTTAAATCGCATGGGTTTATCTATAATTTCAGTTTTCGAATCGCACGATAAAATGTAGTTAGAGTTGCGCGATTCTACCTCAAAAGACAGAATGCTGCTATCGGGCAATATAATGGGCCTTACATTTAAATTATGCGGCGCAACGGGTGTAACCACAATACTGTTTGATTCGGGGAATATAATTGGGCCACCGCAACTTAACGAGTAAGCAGTAGATCCGGTTGCGGTTGCTATAATGATACCATCGCCCCAATACGAGTTTAAAAACTCGCCATCCAAAAACATACTAGTAGTGATCATGGCCGAATCATCGCGCTTGTGGATAGTAATATCATTAAGCGCAAAATTATCCATGCCCAATATATTCAGTTCAGATTCTACGCTTAGTAATCCCCTGCCGTCTAACGTATATTGCTTGTTCACCACGGCATGTATAGCCGATGCGATATCGTTTTTATTTACGCTGGCCAAAAAGCCCAGCCTGCCAAAGTTAATGCCGATTACCGGAACGCCCGAGTCGCGGATAACGCTCACCATATCCAGCAAGGTACCATCGCCACCAAGAGTTATAAATGCGTCAATAACTCCCTTTATTGGGTCGCCATCATTTAATACATTATATATGACCGTATTTATTTTGCCTGAAAGGTAGTTGTTTAGCTGATGGTGAACATAAATATCAACCGCATGCAGCGATAAGCTATCAAATACCTGTTGTATAAAAGGAAGTGCGGCTTCATCATTAAACTGCCTGCCGTATACTGCTATTTTCATTGGTTTATTAGTTCAATAATGAACCTAAAGATTTAAGTAATTCATAAGCGAAGCGTATCTATCCATCGCACCATCGTCGTGCTCGCTATGATTAAAGGTGGCTTTTACATCATACTCATAACGTAAAAAGGTAGCCACTATATTTGATATGTCTTGTTTGTTAACTTTCAGGGTAACTTCCATTCTAGTTGAATCGGGAAAAGTGCGTACATACGAACTTAAGATCTGTGCATTGTCCGACTCAACTATCTGCGCCATATGCGCCAACGAGTTATTTTTGTTGTTGATATCCAGCATAATGATACCACCTGGCTGCGAAACCGAGTTCATGGTAGCAAAATACTCGTTCATGCGGTTAATTGGTATCAGCCCTAAATAGTTCTTTTTAATATCCAATACCGGCACAACGCTTAACTGTTGTTCATGAAACAGGCGTATCACATCATATATATGCTGGTCTTCGCGCACATACGGATTTACTAATGATAGCCCAAGCGCACCTATCGGCGTTTGCAGATCAACTTCGGGCAGAATATCGGTTTCGGCCAACAGGCCCAAAAACTGTTCTTCGTTTACAATTGGCAAATGGCGCACACGAAACTCCACCATACGCTCAAGCACCTTCTGTATAGTATCAGAGGTGTGAATCGGTGGTATTGCGTTAGCTATAAGTTCAACTGCAAACATATTTATGCCCCTATTTTTTCTAAAAACAATTTTAACAAACGGTTAAATTCCTGAGGATGCTCCATCATAGCCGCATGGCCGCATTTGTCTATCCAGTGTAAATCAGAGTCCGGCAATAACTGATGGAATTCTTCAGCAACTTCCGGTGGCGTTATTTTATCGTTACGGCCCCATATCAATGAAACCGGGATACGTATTTTATACAGATCCTTTTTCATGTTATGGCGTATGGCCGATTTTGCCATTGCTAACAAACGTATAACGCTATGCCTGTCGTTAACTAATTTATAAACTTCGTCAATTAATTCGGGCGTAGCAACTTTGGGATCATAAAAGGTATACTCTACCTTTTCTTTCACAAACTCCATACTTTCCCTTCGCGGGAAAGAGCCTCCAAAAGCATTTTCATATAAACCAGAGCTACCGCTTAACACCAACGCCTTCAATTTTTCGGGATGAGCAAGCGAATATATTAAACCCACATGGCCACCTAACGAGTTGCCTAACAGGATAACGTTCTCCAGTTTTTTATACTTAATAAACTTATGTACGTATTTTGATAACGTTTTTACCCCTGTAGTTATTACCGGCAAATCATAAACCGGCAGCATTGGTAATATTACCCGGTATTTATGCCTAAATTCTTCAATAACTTCTTCCCAGTTACTTAACCCCCCCATTAAGCCATGCAATAGCAACAGCACCTGTCCTTCGCCCTCATCGATGTAACTAAAACCACGTTCCTCTTTAAGCACGAAACTCATATATATTATTCTTTGTAGTGTAATTTTAATAAAGGCCCAAGCCTAATGTATTCGCTATAAAAATAGCTTATTGTGGTTTACCTGCAACAATTAAAACAAAAATTATCCTAACAATTGTTTTACCACCTCTGATATTGTTTTACCATCAGCTTGCCCGGCAAGTTCTTTATTGGCCATACCCATTACCCGGCCCATATCTTGTATTGATGTTGCACCTATGCGGCCAATCAACTCTTGAATAAACCCTTCAATTTCAAAACGGGTCATTTGCTGCGGTAAATAAGGCTCAATAACTGCCATCTCTGCTACCTCTATTTGATAAAGATCATCGCGGCCCTGGGTTTTGTAAATATCTGCCGACTCTTTACGTTGCTTAACCAGTTTTTGTAATACCTTAATTTCTGCTTCGGGCG
This sequence comes from Mucilaginibacter sp., assembly GCA_014376655.1. Taxonomy (GTDB): domain Bacteria; phylum Bacteroidota; class Bacteroidia; order Sphingobacteriales; family Sphingobacteriaceae; genus Mucilaginibacter. The sequence goes on from JACMRC010000074.1 coordinate 11,158, forward strand.
TAATTTCTTCGGCAGCGCCTTTTTCAGTCTTTGCCAATAGCAATGCCGATTTTATAGCGCGTAAGCCCTGTAAGCGGTCGGCTTGTTTAGCCAACATGGCCAATTTTATATCCTGATCTATTTGAGTAATAAGCGACATCTGTTTAATTAATGAATTATTGAATGACTGAATTATTGATTTATTTTATCATATGCACATCTGCATATTCGCACATCTACTTATTTTCTATTAATAATAGTTGCCGAGGCTTGCGCGGTTGGCATAATTAACAGATCGTTGATATTAACATGCTTAGGTCGCGTTACCACGAACCATATTGTTTCGGCAATATCATTAGCTACTAAAGGTTCAAAACCATCATATACTTTTTTGGCTCGCTCCTTATCGCCATGAAAACGCACTTCAGAGAATTCTGTTTCTACCGCGCCCGGATGTATGGCAGTAACCTTTATACCGTGCGATACCAAATCAATCCTCATACCTTTGTTTAAAGTATCAACAGCAGCTTTGGTGGCACAATAAACATTCCCGTTAGGGTAAACCTCTTTACCGGCTATTGATCCTATATTTACAATATGCCCTTTACCATTAGCTATCATCCAGTTTGAAACAACCTTGCTTACGTATAAAAGGCCTTTTATGTTGGTATCAATCATGGTATCCCAATCGTCAAGGCTACCGTTTTGTATAGGATCAAGGCCCTGGCTTAAGCCGGCATTGTTTATCAGCACATCAACCTTTTTCCATTTAGCCGGCAGGCTTTCAAAGTTAGTGCTTACCTGTTCGCGGTCGCGTACATCAAAGGCGCAAACTGCTACTTCGGTATTGTACTTTTTATTCAAACTTGCTGCTAATTTTTCTAACCTATCCAGCCTGCGGCCGGTTAGTACCAAGTTATATTTTTCGCGGGCAAACAGTTGCGCGCAGGCCTCGCCTATTCCTGCAGTGGCCCCGGTAATTAATGCAATTTTAGCCATAGATATCCTATAAATCTACTGCGAAATTATGCTTTTTCATTGGCAATTAAACCATTTTACAGACATAAAAGCAGCAGGCTACTCAAAGTGCAGGCTAAACATCACAGTATGTAATGATAATTTATCAATTGGCCTGGAGTATGGGTGGTTTTCGTGAAGCATTACATCACCAAAAGAATTGGATATTTTAATCTCGGGTGATAGTTTGAAAAATTCGAAATAAATATCAAAACCCAACCCTGCTTCGTACGAGGCAAAACTGCCTACATTTTTAACTAATTTATCTACCAGCGCAGCGCCTGCATCAGCATTTACTTTGGTACCAATGGCCTGCGAATATTTTAATCCACCCGTAACATAAACTCTTAAATCGCCTATCCTATCTGATCTTAATTTGAGCAGCAATGGCACATCTATCATGGTAGCCTGTACTGCTTTGTTTACGTCTTGAGAAGGCGTATTAAAACTATAATCAAGACTTCGGTCTGCAAAAATTAATGCGGGTGTTATACGGGCCTCCAAATGATCAGTTACCCTAAACCGGGTTAGAAACCCCACGGCAAAGCCTTGCGAGTTTGGAGAACCTATGCTCTTTATAGAGTCGGTTACTTTTAGGCCTTCGCCATCAATATATGGATTCCGCCAGTCAGGCTTTTTATCAATTTTAAAGTAGCTGCCAACATAACTAAAGCTAAAACCAAAGCTGATATCCTTGTCATCGGCCCCGCCACCCCATGCAGGTACCGA
>JACMRC010000075.1 GCA_014376655.1 Mucilaginibacter sp.
ACTAATAAAGAAGGGACATTTAAATTCAATGGTATCAGTTCCGGTACTTACCAGGTTGTAATTACTATGGTAGGTTATACATCAGCAAAACAAAATGTTATAGTCCAAAATAAACCGGAAACCGTTAGCATGGTACTGGGAGAGAAGCAAATTATATTAAACGAGGTTATAATTGGAGATAAAGCTGCCCGTGCAAAACATTTAAAAACCTTTATTAAATATTTTATGGGCGAGTCGTCAAACGCTAAGGCTTGTAAAATAATTAATCCCGATGTTATAGAATTCTCTACTACTAAAGGTGTTTTAATGGCAACCACACCCGATTTCCTGATCATAGAAAACAGTAACTTAGGCTACAGCATAAAATACCTGCTTAAAAGTTTTAGCTATAATACGCCCAGGGATATTACACTTTATGATGGCGATTGCGTTTTTGAACCATTGACAGGAACAGCCGAGCAACAAGGCAAATGGAATAAAAACCGTAAAACTACTTATGAAGGTTCATTAATGCATTACCTCAGATCGGTATTTTCAAATACCGCGCATACCGAGGGGTTTTTAACTTATGCTATTATAGGAAACACATACCCGATAACTATTAACCCTAACGAGGTTCCGACGGAACAAATTGTAAGGCATTTGGATAGCAATTTTATAGCTTTTAAATATAAATACAGGTTCTACACAATATTTGATAAGAAAAAAGCTGCCAAGCTAATGACGATGACTGATGCAACAAGTGAGTTTATAGACGATTTGCCATCCAACGCATCCATACTTTGGGTCGACTCGCAAATTGACCGCAGGGGTAGTTATGCCGATTATAAAAATTTATTAATCCAGGGTGCCTGGGGGCGTAAAAGGTTGGGCGACCAATTGCCGTTGGAGTATGTGCCTAACTAAGCTTAAAGTTTAGTAAACCAGCCTTTTTTCCAGAATATAACAACTTGTATCAGCCCAATTAATAACATGCCGCCAAGCGCGTAATAATATCCATGCGGCGAATATAGCTCGGGAAGGTTATCGGGCATTTGTTTATTGGTTATTGGGTCTACGCGTGCGAAATTCATCCCGTAAATACCTGCGACAAACGTTAATGGGATAAATATTACAGATATAATGGTTAACACCTTCATTATCTCGTTCATACGGTTACTTACCATGGACAGGTACAGATCAATAACGCTATTTGCAATCTCTTTATAGTTTTCTATCAGGTCCATTACCTGTATGCAATGGTCGTAAGCATCGCGCAAAAACATTTTAACCTCGGGCGTTACTAATGGGTTTTCGGTACGTAATGTATCGTTTATCTTATCGCGCTCTGGCCAGGTAATGCGCCTTAGGATAATGAGTGTACGTTTAAGCTGCTGTGCATCATACATAATAGTTTTATCGGCATTTGCATATAAGCGGTCCTCAATAGCATCAAGGTCATCACCAACCTTAGCCAGCAATACAAAATAGGTATCTATAATGGTGTCCGACAGGGCATAACACATATAGCCCGGCCCGGCAGTGCGTATGGCACCCTTGCCTGCTTTTAAGCGTGCTTTAACGGCTTCAAAATGTTCGGCATGGGTTTCTTCAAAGCTGATGATGAGGTTTGATTTTACCAGTGTAGAAAACTGGTGATTGCACAGTTCGCCCTCCTCATTAAAATAAATTTGCCTGCTTACACTAAAAACATAATCATCATACTCATCAAATTTGGGGCGCTGATGGGTATTAACAATATCTTCTAATACCAGCGAATGTACTTTTAAATGGGTGCCAATGTCAGCTATCAGTTGGGCATCGCCCAAGCCTTTTACCTGGATCCAATGGGTATGGTCCTTACATTTTTTAAACTGATCAAGTACAACTTTTAAATCGTGACCCTCATCGGTAATCAACTCGGTTTCATTATAAGAGAAAATCTTAATAATAGGCTTCACTGCGTCGGCGGGGACGTTGATCATGCCGGGGCGTTCGCCTACTTTGCGGCTGCGACTTTTATAGCGTACTCTTTTAATATTACCCATTATAAATAATTTATGGTTTGCGGCCCCTGGTTAAACAGCAGATCAACAATGCTTAAATTTTTAATAAAACCGTTTCGTTCATCAAAAACCTGAAAATAGGGTTTTTGTTCAAAATCAAATTCTTTTTTAGTACTTATGGCACTACGGAAGTCATTCAGTGATGGATATTCGGCCTCATAAGTTTCTGTGTATTGCAGGGGTAGTTGAATCTTTATAAACTTTAACAGCATCTGCAAAAGCTGCTCATTATAATCAAACAGGTAAGTAAAATTTTTTTGATAAAAAGGGGCAAAGTCATCCTCATAATATTCAAAATAAGCCGACCGCCGATAGCAGGTTTCCAGGCCCATCCAATGCTGGCGCTGCCATTTAAAATCGTAGCTTATTTTAACATCCTTAACGTTGGTATGCATCTTTGAACCTTTAACCACAGGCACAGTAAGCACCAGCACGCCATCGGGCGAGTAGATATTTGTACGGTTGCGGTAGGTTTGTTTAGGGAAATGTTCCTCGCTTTCTATCACTATATCAGGCTTGTAGGCGTTAATTTGGGTAAAATAAGCTACAGGCGGAAGATAAAACATGGGTAACACAGCACCTTTTTCAATCATATATTTTATTATGTTTGCAGATAAAACTCAGCGAAATTAATGATAAATAAAGGGCTTTCAAGATTAGGTATATTCTTTTTGTACCTGGTTTCTTTGTTACCCTTTTGGTTATTGTATGTAATATCCGATTTTTTATTCTTGGTTTTGTTCTACATTGTAGGTTATCGCCGCACGGTAGTGCAGGAAAACCTGCAAAATTCGTTCCCCGAAAAATCAGTTGCCGAACGTGCCGATATCGAAAAAAAATACTTTAAATACCTTGCCGACCTGATACTTGAAACTATAAAAATGATCAGTATCTCCAAGGCCGAACTTCAACGCCGTTTAGTATGTACCAACCCCGAATTAGTTGCAAATTATAAGGCAGCAGGTAAAAGCGTTACCGCTGTTGCCGGGCATTATTGCAACTGGGAATGGGCCGGTACAGAGTTTAGTATTGATACCCGCTTGTTTGTAATTTACAAGCCTTTAACCAGCGATGTTTTTGACACCTTTTTTATTAAAGTGCGCACACGTTTTGGTGCCATAGCTGTAGCTATGAAACAAACGCTACGCACCATGATTGCTCATAAAAACGAATTTACCGTAACCGTTTTTGCCGGCGACCAAACCCCGGTGCGTGAGCAAAAAAACTATTTTACCCAATTTTTGAACCAGCCAACGGCCGTATTCCAGGGCATAGAGAAAATTGCGAAGCTGATAGACTCGGCAGTGATATTTTATGATATGAAACGGGTTAAGCGTGGATATTATACCTACACAATTGTACCTTTGGTTGAAAACTCAAAAGAAAGCGCCGAGCATGAAATTACCGACGCGCATGTTAAATATTTGGAAGGGATGATAAAAAGCGAGCCGCAATACTGGCTATGGTCGCACCGCAGGTGGAAATTTAAACCGGAGGATGCGAATTAAATGAGCACACATCCTAAAGTTGCTATTGTTATTTTAAACTGGAACGGGCTGAAACACCTGCGCCAGTTCCTGCCGTCTGTATTATCCTCAATATGGCCCAATCTTGATATTGTGGTGGGCGATAATGCCTCTACGGATGGCTCTGTCGACTTTATTCAAACCGCCTATCCAAGTATTCGCGTTATACAAAACGATGCGAATTACGGCTTTACAGGCGGTTATAACCGCGTGCTGGCACAGGTGGAGGCTGATTATTACATCCTCCTAAACTCTGACGTTAAGGTACACCCCGGCTGGATAGAACCCGTAATAACTTTAATGGAAAGTGATCCGCTGATTGCCGTAGCCGCACCTAAAATAAAATCATATAATCAAAAGGACAGTTTTGAACATGCCGGTGCTGCCGGTGGCTTTATAGACAGCTTTGGCTACCCGTTTTGCCGTGGCCGGATAGTGAACGAGATAGAGCAGGATACCGGCCAGTACGAACAATCGGGTGAGGTGTTCTGGGCATCGGGCGCGTCTATGTTCATCAAAAAGAAATACTGGGATGAAGCCGAAGGTTTTGACGAGCAGTTCTTCGCACACATGGAAGAGATTGACCTTTGCTGGCGCTTAAAAAATCGTGGCTATAAGGTAATGTATTGCGCACAGTCGGAGATCTTCCATTTAGGTGGTGGTACCCTTACTGCCGAAAATCCGTTTAAAACGTATTTGAATTTCAGGAATAACCTGTTGCTCATAAAAAAGAACCTGCCTTTTTGGAAGGGTTTTATTGTGATTAGTTTCCGTTATTTCCTTGACCTGGCTGCTCTGCTAAGGTTTTTAACTGAGGGTAAGCGTAAAGATGCCGCTGCAGTTAGCCGTGCGCATAGATATTTTATCTGGCATATTTTTGAAAGTGGCAGCCATGCATCAAGCACACATCTAAAGAAATACAATCCAAGGCTTACCGGAATGTACCACGGCAGTATTATGTGGGCATTCTTTATTAAGAAGCTACGCAAGTTTACTGATTTGGATACTAAACGGTTTTACTAATAGTTTCTATTTCTTTCCTAATTTATCCGGCGGATTAATATCATCAATATTTAAGGCTTTTCCTTGCGGTAGCATCAGGTTCAAATCCTGGCTGGTGGTTGACATTTGAATGCCTTCCTTTTCAAAAACAGTGTAGATATCACTCAGTACATAAGTTTTTAATTCCAACCAATGGCTTATATCATCGGCCCAAAACAGGATCCTGAAATCAACCGAGCTGCCGGTAAGGCCATGAATAAAAACTAACGGCTTTGGTTCGGGCATGATGTCTTCACGGGCATTTAGCAGATCAAGCAACAGGTTTTTAACCTTTTCAATTTCTGTACCGTATTTTACACTAACGATCAGTTCTATACGGCGATTGTTATTGCTCAGCGTCCAGTTAATTACGTGGTGCGATATCAGGTCGCCGTTAGGGATAATAACTTCTGCGCCATCAGCGGTAGCTATTTTACTTGAACGGATGCCAATTTCCTGGATAGTACCAGATCTGTTATCAACCTCAATAATATCACCTATCTGCACCGGTTTCTCGAAGGCTAATATTAACCCGGATACCAGGTTGTTTACAATATTCTGCAAGCCAAAGCCAATGCCTATACCAAACGCGCTAATGATTATAGTGATCTTATCTAACGGAAAATTTGATGCAAACACCGCCAGGAAAAAGCCCACGGTAAATACGCCGATCCGAATGAGCAGGGTAGACGTACGGTTTTTCTTTTTAAGCGCGTCAATATCTGTAGACCGTTGTGCCGAGATATCATAAAAGTAACTGATAATCTTTGACAATACCGACGATAACCATATCACCGCTATAAATACTACGAAACCGCTAAACGTAAATTGCGCCCCGCCAACGGTATGTTTTTGGTTTAAAACCCCGGTAAGAAAATCCGTTGCCGTATCATCAATGTTTAAGTTTTGAGCCAGGTAAAACAGCCAAAGTAAGCCGGCAAGTACGTTTAATATCTTCCGGAATTTGGTATGCATTAACGCATAATCTATCCAGTTAGCCAGGCTGTCCGCATCTTTTTTAGACTGAAATTGCAGCAACAATCCCTGGCTGATAATTTCGACCACAAAATGTAA
>JACMRC010000076.1 GCA_014376655.1 Mucilaginibacter sp.
ACCACCCCAAAGATCCAGTTAAGCGAGCTTTTAAGTACTACCAAGAAAACTATCGCGAATAGAATAAGCGTTGCCAGTTCGTTCCATAAACGCAATTGGGTCGAGGTCCATTTGTAGATACCTTTGCGCATTTGATTCATTTTACTTTGGCAGATAAAATGGTAAGCTATCAGGCCAACTACGAAAAGCAATTTGATATGCATCCAGCCGAAATGCAACCAGGCAGGCATTAAACAAAGCATAGTAATACCGGCTGCTAATACCAGGTACATTGATGGTGTCGCGATGATCCACCACAGCTTCTTCTCCATCACTTCAAACTGCTCTGACAGAATTGTGCGGGCAGGTTCGGATTTTTCCTGCGCTTCAGTATGGTAAATAAACAGGCGCACCATGTAAAACAGCCCCGCCATCCAGCAGACTACAAATATGATGTGTATGGCAAGTATATACTGATACACTAATTTTCACTAATTTATTTCGAATTGCACAAATTGAAGAAGATTAGTGAAATTCGCTTCAATTCGTGCAATTTGTGTTAATACTTAAATTCTTTTATAACCTCAACCGCATACTTCACATTATCAAAAGGGATATCAGGCATAATGCCGTGGCCCAGGTTGAATATGAAGCCGTTCTCGCCTTGCATACGGTCGAACAGGCGGTAAATGCGTTCTTTAATTACTTTCTTATCTGCATACAAAATATGCGGATCAAGGTTACCTTGTACGGCTATGCCCTCGGGTAAACGTTTTTTTATATCTAAAAGATCAACGTTCCAGTCGATAGAAATAACATCAGGCTTAGCCTCGGCCATTAAAGGCGCGAACACCGAGCTTCCTTTGCAGAAAGAAATCACCGGGATATCCTTACGGTTTAATTTGCTGATGATCTCGGTAATGTAACGATGTGAAAACTCTTTGTAGTCATCCCACGCCAAAGCTTGTGCCCAGCTATCAAAGATCTGTACCGCATTTACACCGGCAGCTATCTGCAGGTTCAAATAATCTGCAGTAACTGTTGCTATTTTCGACAGCAACTGATGCGCCATTTCGGGCTCATTGTGCAGCATTAGTTTGGTCAGCTTAAAATCTTTTGATGATCCGCCTTCAACCAAATAGCTCATTACTGTAAAAGGTGCACCTGCAAAACCTATCAACGGGATACTACCCTGCCCGTCCGGCAGGCGGGCATTCAAACGTTGCTGAATAACCTTTATCGCGTCGGCAACATATTGCAGTTCGCCAAGGCAATCGGTATTTAGGTTATCAATATCTTTTTGGGTGCGTACCGGGTTGGCAAATTTAGGGCCTATGTTTTGGGTAAAGCTTAAATCGCCGCCCATCGCTTCGCCGGTAACCAGTATGTCCGAAAATAAAATAGCGGCATCAATGCCTAACAGGTCAACCGGTAACATGGTAACGTCGGCAGCTATCTCGGGGGTTTTACACATCTCCAGGAACGAATATTTATTCTTAATCTCCCAGTACTGCGGCATAAAACGACCAGCCTGGCGCATCATCCATACAGGTGGGCGCTCGGTTTTTTCAGAAAATGCTGCTTTTATTAATAATGAATCTCTCATATTGTTTTAGAATCAAGAGACAAGACTCAAGAACCAAGAGGATAGCGTTACTATCTTGTCTCTTGATTCTTAATTCTTGACTCTCTTATTTATTTTTTATCCAGCTCCAAATGCAAGCGGCGTATCACCTCTTTCATCTTGGCTGTTATTTTTTCTTCGTGCTTATCTGCTAATGATAAATAGGCTTTGGCCTTAGCAAAATCATTATGCCTTATACTGATGTTAGCCACATGTACCAATGCCGCCACATGGTCGTTTGCCGACCGTAGTGGGTACTGCGCCGCTATTTCATAATGCTTTTCGGCTTCGTTATAATCGTTCTTTTGCAGGCAAACGCCGCCGTAAATAAACTCATAAAACCCGCGGCGCTTTTTACTTAGCCAGTCGGCGTTGCTTACTTGTTTTAATAAGCCTTCGGCTTTGTCGTAATCTTTATTATGAAAAGCCTTTGCTGCCAATACAACAGTTCCCTCTTTAAAGTAGCCCCATATCAGCAGTAAAATAAACATAGCGGTAACACCGAAAATCTCATAAACCTTATAGGTTAGAGCTACCGCCATCATAATAACAAAAGCGCCTATAACTAATATGCGTGCCCTGTTTGTAAACATTAATTAATGCTGATCTGTAAATTTATAACCCACACCACGTATAGAATGAAAATAAACTGGGTTTTTAGGATCCGGCTCAAAATACTTACGGAACGTAAGGATAAAGTTATCTATAGTACGGGTTGATGGATAAACATCATAGTTCCATACAGTTTCCAGAATTTGCTCGCGCGATACAGCGTCATTACGGCGCTCTATCAACAACTTCAATAACATGGTTTCTTTCTTAGTTAACGGAGTGATGCTACCATCGCCATTAACCAGCTCGAACGAGTTAAAGTGAATTGTTTTATCGCCAATTTTATAGCTGTTAAACTCCTTCAGATCATCGCCTTTTAAGCTGCGTTTTACCAGGTTGTTAACGCGAAGGATCAACTCTTCCAGGTTAAACGGCTTGGTTAAATAATCGTCCGCACCTTTTTTAAGGCCGGCTATTTTATCCTCATTGGTATTTTTAGCGGTAAGGAACATGATAGGTACTTCAGAGTTCTCTAACCTAATGGTTTCTGCTACTACAAAGCCGTCTATTTCGGGCATCATTACGTCCAGTATAACCAGGTTAAAGCGTTCTTCTTTAAAAATCTGTAACGCTTTTTTACCGTTATTGGCGGTTGATACTTTATAACCTTCTAATTCAAGGTTAAGTTTAATTGCTTCTAAAAGATGGTCCTCATCTTCGGCTAATAAAATTCTTTTTCTGCTTGGCATGTTAATTAAATTAGTTGCACTAATGTTCACGAATTTTATCGAATTACACGAATTTAAAATTCGCTACAATTCGTGTAATTCGTGTTTTTCAAATTCGTGCAATTCGTGTTTTAAAATACAACCTCAAATATGCTTCCCACAGGGCGATTGTCTTTGACCCTGATGCTTGCCTCGTGCTTATCCAGTACTTGTTTTACAATGAATAAGCCCAGGCCGGTACCTTTTGTATTGCGGGTATCCTCGCTGCCCACCCGGTAGAATCTTTCGAAAATACGGCTTTTTTCTACATCGGCTATACCAATACCATGATCGGCCACCTGTAGGTGTATTTTACCATCTTTCTGAAACAGCTTAACATCCACCGGCTCGCAGGGGCCTGAGTATTTTATAGCGTTCTCGACTAAGTTGGTTACTACCGATGTTAATGCAAACTTATCTCCTGTAAATTCAATTTTCGGCTCAATTTCGGCATTAATAATTTTCATGCTGCCATCGCATTTGTTTATTTGCAGGCGATTAACAATACTATCAACCAGTACAGATAAACTAAAGTTTGCTTTAGGAAAAGTGTAACTACGGTTATCAATTTTTGATGCCAGCAGCATATTCTCTACCATGTCATCCAAACGCTCAATATCAACCAACGATTTGCCAATGAAATCAGCAATTTGTGCTTTGGTCAAATCCCTTTTTTGGATAGTTTGCAATAATATTTTGATAGATGCTAAAGGCGATTTTAATTCGTGTGTTACTGATAGCAGGAAGTTCTTTTTCTGTTCCTGTAGTTTGCGCACGCGGTTAATAGAGCGATGCATGTAATAAGCACCGAACGATAACACGATGATAAACATAGATCCCTCGCTCAATATCATCCCCAGCTTTTGATGCTGTAAGTTCACCAATTGATATCCCCACCATATTAATTGCGCGGCCGCGTAAATAATGAGTGCATAAAATATAACGAGCGATCTTTTCATATATTCCAGTTTGCGGTTGGCGGTTATCAGTTGGCAGTATTTGCAAACTGCGAACTAAAAACTGCCAACTTATTTTTTAAATACCAGGTCAAGGCTATCAAATATAGCTCTTTTAGCTTTCTCCAGGTCTATCTTAGTATGGGCAGATGATATGAAACCAACCTCATAGCCAGATGGGCCTAAATAAATGCCACGGTTTATTAATTCGCGGTGCATTACTTTAAATTTCTCCATGCTTGCCGGGTCTATCTCATCAGCTTTGCTGATGGTTTCTGCCCCCGTAAACGCAAACCAAAATATCGACCCAATGCTAAACACTTTAAATTTATAGCTCTTCGCGGTAGCAAAACGCTGAATAGCTTCGGTAAACTCTTCGGTCTTTTTATGCAGGTCCTTATAAAAGCCCATGCGCAATAGTTCGGTTAGCTGTGCAATACCCGCAGCCATAGCTACCGGGTTGCCAGATAACGTGCCTGCCTGGTAAACCCCGCCATCAGGCGATATATGCCCCATGATCTCGGCAGATGCACCGTACATACCAACAGGCAAACCGCCACCAATTATCTTACCATAAGTAATAATATCCGGCTGAATCTGGTAATACCCTGCGGCACCCTCAAAACCAACACGGAAACCCGAGATCACCTCGTCAAATATCAACAACGTGCCATTAGCGGTACAGATCTCGCGTAGCGATTGTAAGTATTCTTTGGTTTGTAAAAGCAAGCCATTATTAGCCGGGATAGGCTCAATAATAAC
>JACMRC010000077.1 GCA_014376655.1 Mucilaginibacter sp.
CATAATATATTCTAAGTATCGGCTTGCACCTAAATGCAAATAAAAAATTAAATTTGTTGAAAGTATAAAAATGATACCATCCTTCTACAAGTTCAAACAAATTTATTTAATTTTTATTATCGGCGTGCTGCTAACAGCCTGTGGCCGAAACAAAAAAATTGATGTCAGCAATATACCAATTGATGTTAAGATAGAACGCTTTGACCATGATTTTGACGGTTTGCATACAAAACCAATGGAACAGCAAGCCATATTTATGGTACAAAAGTACGGCGACTTTTACCGGGACTATACCCAACAGATACTGGAGGCAGGCAGCATTAATGACACCACCTATTTTAACGTGCTGCGCAACGTTTTTAAGGGCCGGGCGTACTTAGACCTAAAGCACGATGTAGATGCCGTATACCCCGGCGATATGACTAAACAGGAAGCCGAATTAACAGACGCTTTTAGGCGGATAAAGTATTATTATCCTAAACAGAAAACGCCTAAGGTATATGCCTACTTCTCGGGCTTTAAAGCACAAACATCTGTAGGCGATGGTTATTTTGGAATAGGATTAGATTTGTTTTTGGGTGCCGATTCGCGCTTTTACCCGGCTTTAACAGAGGTGTTCCCCCGTTATATTTCAAGGCGGTTTACGCCTGATAATATTACCCCGCGTGTGGTTGAAGGTATAGCCCGCGAAGATATGTTCCCCGAAAGTGATAATGATAAAACATTGTTGTCAAAAATGGTGTATAATGGTAAGATACTTTACTTTATGGACCAAATTTTACCAGACGTAGCCGACTCTATAAAGATAGGCTACACCACCCAGCAAATTAAATGGTGTACAGATTTTAAATCAACCATTTGGGCCTACCTTTTAGAGCAAAACTTATTGTACGAAACCGACGACCAGAAAATTCAAACTTACATTAACGAGGCCCCGTTTACCCCTCAATTAGGCGAGCATAACCAATCGGCACCCAAATTGGGGATCTGGACCGGCTGGCAAATTGTAAAAGAATATATGGACAAGCATCCCGAAGTTACGCTACAGCAATTAATGGACAACCAGGATGCGCAAAAAATATTGAACGATTCAAAATATCGACCCAAATAACCAACAGATAAGGCACAAAAAAAGCGTCCCGCAAATAATGCAGGACGCTTTTTTGTTAATATAGTAAGTTAAAGTAAGTTACTTAATGATGGTAAACACTGCCTTAAGCCCTACACCGGCACCAATTGCCAATATAACGTTAGCAATGGCCGACGCATGTCTAAAGTCTGCAAAGCGTAAATAAACGCCAACTAAACCTATAACTATAGCAATTACTAATAATATGTAATGGCGTTCTGAATTTGCTTCTTGCATTGAGCTCATAGTGCTTATCTTTTTTATTGCTACAAAAATAGAAATGTTTAGTTAATTATCTAAAAAATTCAGCGTTTAAATTTAGTCGCTATTTTATATTCCCGAAATGCACATTCTCGGTTATCGCGTTAGCATCATTTAATAACTGGATGGTGGTTGACGGGCCAAGGTTCATTGGTGCGGTCCACTCACGCAGTGCCCATACCACTTTTTTATCGGGACTGATAGCTATAGCTTGTACCTCAGGGCCTGCAGGGTCAACCTTGCCACCCCACTGGTTAAACCAATTACCTACTATAGTGTTACCGTTGGCTAAACGTGTAGCAACCTGTGGCGACAGGAATTTATAATCGGGCATGTCACTCATCATGTACTCCCATACCACTTCGCCTTTACGGTTTAGCTCACGCACGTAGGCTGTCCGGTTACCCTCGTGCCCTGACGCTAACAGGTTACCATTCTTCAACGGCTCTATACCCCAGATGCCCGGCATATCAAACGACAGTAACTGCTTGCCATCAACATCATACTCGCGGATCTGGCCCAGGTCCATGTGCGCTACCAGGATGTTGCCATCCGGTGTTAGCCTTGCATGGCGAAACTGGCCATGTGTACCCGTCCCTTTGGTGGGTAGGGTAAATTGCTTTACTATCTTGTTGGTTTTGATATTCATTACAAACAGCTTAGCGGTATCGCCATTCTGAATAAAAACCACGTGGTCATTACCTATTAATTGTGCAGTATGTGTTTCGTGATTTTTAGCAGCATCGTAGTGCCACAATACGTTTTTGTTCTTATCAATTAAGGTAACGCCATATTGGTGGGCAAACAGCACATTACCGCTTTTAGTAAGCATGGCATCGCTTATCTCGCCCTTGCCTGTAGTGTCAATATACGACCAGGCAATTTTGCCTTTACGCACAATGTACATATTGCGCTGCTTTGCCTCGCCGGCATAAAAGAAATCAAACTCGGCCGGGCCTTTGCCGGGTAGCACTGCCGGGGTCGGTTGTTTTAATGCAGCAGGTGCTTGTTGCGCATTAACATTAATGCAGGACGCCGCTATTAAAAAAAGTAAAATCAAGGATTTAGAAAAACGCGGGTTACCGCCATTTAGGTTGAAAGTGTTGCTCATATACAGTTTAATTGGTATTTAAAATTACCTAATTGCTGTAGATGTTGTATGGTTAAAATGTGCAATCGTTGCCGTGGGATACGTTTTATTTGTTGCTTACCTTGTGGTTTACTAAAAAGTCGGCGCAAGTTTTTAAGCGTTGATAATTTGCCTCAAAAGCCTTTTTCTCACCAATATTTACTTCTTTTCCTTCAGCATCGATATAACTGATAGGTGTGGCACCTTCTTGATATTTAACAATTTGTTTATCAGTTGCAATCATATAGCTTGCCGGGAAACCCCGGAAATGCTTGAACCCACTGATGGTTATTTCGTGATCATCACCTTTATAGCGCTTAGGTGAGGGTACAATATTAATAACGTTACTATACTGTAAAGCAAGTTTTGCAGTTTCCTCGGGCGTATCCCAAAACAATACTATAAAGTCTATCTTCTCTTTGTACTCTTCAGCAATTTTATTTAGCACAGGTATCTCTGCCTTGCATGGAGCACACCAACTTGCCGATACTGTCATAAATACAGGTTTATTCATCCTTCCTAAATCAATAACCTTGCCTGTTAAGGTTTTAAACCGGTAATTCTCAAGATAGGTATTATTAATGCATGAGTTGATGGAATCGTAATAAGTTAAAGCACGTTTTTCGTCTTTATTATCCCAGGCCTTTTGACAATTAAGTATATATTGCTTTATCAATAGTTCTGTATCAGCAAACATTCTTTTTTTAACAGCCGATTGTCCGTAAGACGTTACAGCAAAAAATGAAACCGCAAAACAAATTTTAAAGGTTTTGATCATGATTGAGCTTGGATTTAAGTGCCTAAATAACGAAGAAACGGGGGAAATATTGCGTAATGATTGATCTAAACCTCACCCTCTCGCTTACGCAAAAACCATTCGATACCCAACAACGCCACTATAAACCCGAAGATCCATTTAACGTCTATCATATCGTTGTAGTGGCTATCCTCGTACACCAGGGTTTTAATGTTTTCATTCTTACGGATCAGGTCGGCAAGTTGGCTAATCTGAGATGGTTGCAGCATTTGCCCGCCACTCTGTTTAGCTATGTTTCTTAACAGCTGATGATTAGCCGCGCTCTGGCGGATTTCCAGGTTAAGCGGCTTAACAGTCAACTGGCCGTTAGCATTAAACAACCGGTTACCTAATTTTGTGGACGCGACATAAGTATATTCGCCAACAGGTAAAGTGCCTGCATCCAACTGGTAGCTTTGCCCGTTACGGGTGGCTAAGAAACTGTAGTTCTTGCCATCGGTATTTTTAAGTTCTATACGTACATCGGGGGTGTTAACCAGCTCCAGCGCATCGTTATACAACTCGGCGTTTATCAATACATTCTCACCCTCGTCAAAAATATTTTTTGCAGGATAGGCCCTAAAGCGCTGCCTGCTGGCATTTGCGGTAAGGTACTGTACGCTTTGGCTGAACAGTTCTTCCATAGCATGATGGTTACCGTAAGCTCCAAACTCGGCTAACTGCCAGCGCCATAGGCCCTCGCCGGTAAGTACACCAATACGGCGGCCATTATCATCGCCAAACAACAATAACGGGTAACTTGTAGTAACCGACCCAATGCGTTGCTTAAACAACACACCATTAGTAACCGCCGCGGTATAACTGCCAAACGGAGCCATTAAAGGCGGCATCCGGCTTATTTTTTGCATAGCGGAATCCGTCAATACAAACGAAGTAAACTCGGCTGTAGGCTGGGCGAAAACCTCCTGCATATCCAACCTGCCTGCGCTTATGCGGGTTAGTTTTTGCACTTCGTTAAAGCTGGATAAGTTAGCCTGCCCGCCTAATAAATACCATATCGGCGTTTTGCCTTTGGTGACCAATTCGCTTAGCTGACCGTTTGCAGCCGGCATAGTTTGATGCAGGATGATCAAGCTATAATCGCTTAGCTTTAAGCCGGTCATGTCGGCCAGCTGACTGGTTTTTAGCTCGTAGTTTTTATTGGCCTCTATAGCTTGTTTTATAACGGTAATATCCGGGTGCGCACCATCATACAACAACAGGATCTTTTGCCTGGCATCCAGCACTTCTACATAAATGGTTTCGGTATTGTTTTGGGTGGATAGCTCGTTTTTAACCGGTGTAATGCTGATGTTAAATTTGTGGATGCCTTTTCTATCGGCATTTAACTTAATGGTCAATATCTTTTTAAAAGCATCATTAGTTACCGGGATGATCTGCCCGTTAACCTGACGGCCATCTTCGGTAACGCTAAGGTGCATGGTTTCGCCTTTGCTTTGGTAAGCCTGCGCCAATACTTCTATCTCGAAGTCGTTGCCTAAAAAAGCGGTTTTGTTGTAATTTACGTTGCCGATAAGCAAATCGCGTTTAGCAATGGTATCGCCTAAGGCTATGGTATAAATATTGGTTTTAAAATTACGAGCCTCGTATTGCGGATCGGCATCCTGGTTATATAAACCATCGGTAGCCAATACCAATGCGCCTATGTTTTGGTTAACAAACCTGTCATTCAACTGGCGTAGTGCAGCCGCTATATTAGTTTGCTTGTTATTAAACGTTTTTGATAAGCCGTTATTAAGATCATGTCCGAAATTAAATTCCTGCACCTCGTAGCCATCGCCCAATTGTTGCTTTAGCTTACCCAGTTCATCAACAAATTTAGCCGGATCAAAACCCGCCGGGTGGAATGTATTAATGGACCCCGAGTTATCCTGCGCTATTAAAACCAAAGGTTTTTGTGGTTTGTAATTGGTAGACCGCACCAATGGCGATACCAGCAGCAAGGCTATTAAAAACACCACTATCGCCCTGAAAGCCGCCAGCACATACCTGAATTTATTTGACAGGTTTACCGGCTGCCGATACATCAACCATGCATACAGCACACCCAACAGCAGGCAAACAGGCGCCCACCATCCGGAAATAGCACCCCAGGTGATTGAAAATAGCAGCATTTTTGATAGGTTGAACGTTGTACGTAATACGTTTTACGTTATTGTGCAA
>JACMRC010000078.1 GCA_014376655.1 Mucilaginibacter sp.
TCGCGCTGAAAGCCAAAGTCAGCATATTCAGACCGGTAATATTTTACATAGTTATTGCTACTTAATAGCGTACTCAGTGTGTTGAAAAATAGTGAGCGCGTACCCACATTATTCAAATCAAGCACATCGTTACCAAAATTTAAAAAGAACTGGCCCGCATGAAACGGATCATAAGTGTAGGACGAATGTACATTGGCGCTAAGCAATTTATTAGCAAACCCGTACCTAACGGCAGGCGAAATGCTTAAAGTTTTAAAATCATCAGACGTGGTGGAGTAGCGTACCTTTAGGTTTAAACCAATGCCCTCAACCGTATTATAAAATAAGGTTTGGTTAAAAGGATAAACGTATAATGAATCTTTGTTATCGCGACTGGTAATGGTAAACCCAAAAACAGTGTAGGGTATAAGCAATACCGTATTCTTGCTTTTTTGCAGCGAATCAAGGTAGGGTTTGGTTTTTTGTAATCTCGCAATACTGTCTTTTTTCTGATAGTCTCGGGTCTCCTGCGCGGTTAATGGCACAGGCCTGTTCTTGAACCAATATCCGGCATCTTTTAAATTTGCGGCGGTATCAATTCTTAATATCTCGCCATTAAAAAAGCCTGCGGGTTGTGTTATGTTAAACTTGTAATTGTTGTAAACGCCTATATAATATCCCTGGAATTTAAACCCGAACACATTGCCGCTGTAATCATATTGAATAGATGCAGGCATCCAGGTGCTGTCAACCACCGGTACGTATTGCTGGCTTATGGTCATGGTATCAACCAGGTTAAGCTTGTTGGTTTTATTGGTTAGTCGCAGGTTTACGCTATAAATACGCCAATCGCCCTCAACTATATAAATATCGCCCTCAAATGCATGGTCGCCAGTGCCACGAGCCGATAGCTGTATTTTATCAATAGTGCGTCCATTGGTAACTGTTTGCCCAATTAATTTATACCGATAGTAAGAAAAAGCATTATCAGCAATGGGTGATACAAACCCGTTAGCACTCAACCCCTCAACCATAAAAATATTGTTGTAAAAGTTTGCCTGCAGATCAGACGCTTTATTATAGCTAAAGGTTGGCGTAATACCCGCCGCGCGCGACGATATAGTTATCTCTTTGACCTTATTTGGGCGCTCGTAATTAAAGCTCGATAAAGTTTCTGATTGATATAAAATCCCCCGGCCATTGCTATCCAGGTCCAACACTTTTGACACCCCGCTTTTTAATAATGACTTAGGTGCTTTAATCAATTTTTGAACACCCTTAACATATATAGCGCACGAGTATGACTTAACCTCATTTAAATAATATGCACGTTTGGCAATAACCTTGCGCATAATTTGATTGGCTGCTGTATCTGGTCCGCTTTTAACGGTAACGGTGTTTAACTGGTAGATCTCGTCCTCTAACTGTATGTTACGGCGTTCTGCTTGGTCGTTAATAGTAACTTTCTCAACGCGCTCTTTATAGCCTACAAAACGGTAAACCAAATTGTAAGTGCCGGGGCTGATATTGAATTTATAAATACCTTCTTCGTTGGTGGTTGTGCCGTAGGTAGAATTGCGGATATAAACCGAAACGTAAGATATAGGATTACCTTTAGCATCGGTTATTTTGCCCGACAAAACATATTGCTGCGCCGATGCCTTAAAAACAAAAGCACTTAGCAGAATAAAAACCGATAGTAAAAATCTTTTCATATAGTTCAACAAATAATGCTTTTAAGGCGTAAATGTTTGACTTGACGGTTATTATTATTAAAAACACAACGTTTTGAAGCTAAATGACCTATAATGCTTAATTTTGTAAAAATTAACTGTAAAAATGTACAACACACTACAACCGGTTTTGCAACAGGAGCTTGCAGCTATAGAAGAAGCAGGCCTTTATAAAAGAGAACGCATTATAACCTCTGCACAAGGCGCTGATATTACGGTAGCAGGCGGGCAGGAAGTAATAAACTTTTGCGCTAACAATTACCTGGGCCTAAGCGGCGATAAAAGGGTTATAGAGGCTGCAAAAAAAGCAATGGATACACATGGTTACGGCCTGTCGTCTGTACGGTTTATTTGCGGTACGCAGGATATCCACAAACAACTGGAACAAAAAATAGCCGAGTTTTTAGGCACCGAAGATACCATACTTTACGCCGCTGCATTTGATGCTAACGGTGGTGTATTTGAGCCATTGTTTGACGCGCAGGATGCCATTATATCTGACGAATTGAACCATGCGTCTATCATAGACGGGGTGCGTTTATGCAAGGCCCAGCGTTACCGCTATAAGCATGATGATATGGCCGACCTGGAAGCTAAGCTACAGGAAACTGCAGGCTTGCGCCACCGTATTATTGTTACTGATGGGGCGTTCTCTATGGATGGAACAATAGCTCAATTAGATAAAGTATGTGTCTTAGCCGAAAAATATAATGCTTTAGTAATGATAGACGAGAGCCACTGCTCGGGCTTTATGGGTAAAACGGGCCGCGGCACGCACGAGCATCATAACGTAATGGGTAAGATAGATATCATTACCGGCACGTTAGGTAAAGCATTGGGCGGTGCATCTGGTGGATTTACATCAGGCCGAAAAGAAATAATTGATATGCTGCGCCAGCGTTCAAGGCCATATTTATTCTCAAACACGTTGGCCCCGGCAATTACCGGCGCATCAATAGCGGTACAGGATATGCTGAGCGAAACCACGCAATTGCGTGATAAGCTGGAAAGCAATACCCAATACTTTCGCA
>JACMRC010000079.1 GCA_014376655.1 Mucilaginibacter sp.
AGGAACACATCATCAAAGCTTAGGTTGGTAGCGTCGTTATTACGGTTAAATGCTTCTTTGGCAACTAATACCTGGCGGGCAGCCGGGAAGTTTATCCAAAACGCGGGTTGATACGGTAAATATACACCGTCAACCTTTGGCCTTACCATTGGTGCAATACCTATAATACGCGGTTCAAAAACAGAACGTTGTTTATCAAATACCCAATCTTCTTTAATCCTGAATTTTATAACACTATCCGGTTGGAACTCGCCGGCCACTACTTTAGAGCCTGTTTTTTCACCTGTTTTTTTATCAATCATATTTACTACAGAACTGTCGGCCATTCTTGCCATTGCCTTTACAGGCGTTAATGGTACAGCCCAGCCACTATCGCCATTAGGGTCGTTTTTAGTAGGTGTTGGGTCGTAAGCGGTTAGTTCGCCGGCCATTATAGCGTCCATTAAAACATCAATTAATCGCGCTTTTGGAGATCCTAAATAAGCGTTAACTTTTTCGCGAAGATCTATTTCCTGCCAAACACGTTTTTGAAACACTACATCAGATTCACGCAAATTAGCATAGGGGGTTACTCTGTTATGTTCTATATTATTTTTTTTATAATAACCATCCAAAGGCCTGTCAAACGGTTTAGCCGGATCGGCAGTTATAGGCGAATCGGACAATTTTTTGATTGTATCAACCGTTGATGTTTGCTTATTAGCAGCGCCGCCAATTAAAGTAGGCGCTTTAGTTGCGCCGGGCTTAGCTGCAGCGGCCTTTTTAACAACCGGTTTTTTAGCTGCGGGTTTTTTACCCTTAGTTTGTGCAAACGACGCCACACAAGCTAAACAAAGTACAACTAATAAAATTCTCTTTTTCATATACTTATTAATTTGCAGTAAATAAAATTGGGTCTAAACCGCGTTGCGTACCATCAGGGCCAACAGCAATAATATCCTGGAACGCAACTTTCGAACCTGGCCTAATGCCATTTAAAGCTGTATGCATAGCACTTGTTAACTGGTTGCCAGTAGTTGTAAAAGGCACAACATCTTGGCGCGGATTCATTATTATCATTGTAAAACGCGTCACATTAAACCTGGCATCAAACTCAAAGTTATCCAGCTTAGCAAAAAGCGCTTCTTGCGCCCTTAAATTTGCTGACGCTGATGTACCGCCAGATTTACCACCAAACTCTGCCTTAGGATCAGGTATACGTTTTACACGGAATAAAGTTGAACCTAAAGCCATAACTTTTCCTTTTGATACCTCGCCCGATACATTAACTGTAGCAGTGCCTTGCGTAGTTACCATAGCAACATAACCATTACCCGATGCCGAAATACTACCACCGGTCATGCTTACTTTTATATCTTTCTTAGCTATACCGGGTGCCGATACCGAAACCGGGTTAGGCACACCAATATACAATACGTTCATTTTATCTGGCGACACTACTGCCGACGGCCTTGCTACTGTATAAGTTTGCGGCTGTGTAGTATACGTTTTCATGGTACCATCGTTTTGCTTAACCGATATGGTACCTATCCAGGTATGTACACCTTCACTGCCGGTGCTGCCATTATATTTACCGCGGCCTGCTTCTGTAGGCAACCTGCCGCCATCAACCGAAATTGTTGGTGATGATTTTGAATCAGACGCGGTTAAAAAAACCTCGGCTGTATATTGCTGGCCAACTAACACATAACTTGTAGGTGCTACAGCTACCGCGCTAAACTGGTCAAGGTTAACAACTGCCTGGTCTACCTCGCCTAATATCTTTTTAACAACCTCGTTCTCGGCGTTCTTGGTATCAGATTGTATTTTGGTTAATGAAGTCATTGCAGCACCCATTGGCATACCTTCTCCAAAATTTGCCTGTTCCCAGGTTTTATCCTGAAAACCCACACGAGATGGTGGAGCAAGAGCCTGTAAAGGCAATTTAACACCGGCACGTTCTTTTGGATTTAATAATCCTAATAAAGCTTCGCGTGTATTGTCAATCTTTTTATGAAGATCGTACGCGTTATGTTTCCTGTTAACCATTAAATCAACCGATACATCAAGATCCTCGCGACCTTTATAATCATTAATAGCTTCTTCAAAACCACCCGTTGCGTCAACCAACAGTTTCTTTAAAGAGTCTACGTAGGTATTTAAGTTATCGGCAAGTTGCTTTGCTTTTTGAGCTCTGTCGTATATAGGCTTGGCCCTTTCAGGCTGTTCCTTTAGTTTAGTTTTTTCAAACGCGGCAAAGGTATTATCAATACCAACCTGCACATTTGTTTTTGATGCAGTTAAGCTATCGCTGATGTTTTTAAAAGCATCAAGTAAGCTATCCGGCACATCAAGGGCAATAAGGCCCAGCAATACAAGGTATAAAATACCCATCATCCGCTGCCTTGGGGTTTGTTTACCTCCAGCCATTTGTTATATATCTTGTTTTGTATTGTTCAAAATCTTGTTAGTTTGCCCAATTATGCCTGGCGGGGCTGGTTCATTGCTGTTAACATATTGCCGTAAATAGAATTTAACGACGATAAGTTCTTAGCTAATTTACCCACTTCTTCTTTAAATTGTTTTGAATCTTCTAACGACTCATTAAAGTTGTTCATGGTTAATGATAAGTTTTGGTAAAACTTATTCATTGATTTTAAATGCGCGCTTGAATCCTGCAGCTCTAATTCATAAACAGCATTTAATGCCGATAGATTTCTGGCTAAGCTATTTACCTGGTCATGATATGCTTTCGAATCAACATTAGTATTAGCCAGCTCCATTAAGTTGCCTGAGGCTTTCTCAAACGATGAGGTTAAATTATCATAGCTTTGTGTAGCTGCCTTAACTTTTTGCGTAAACGCTATGGTAGCTTCGCCTGCGTCAGTAACTTTAGATATACTATTAACTTTATCGCCAAAAGTTCTTAAACCCTCGGCAAGGCTGCCAATCAGCTCAGGGCCAATTTTAGCTTCTTCAAGCATCTTATCTAATGCCGCTGTGGTTGATGCACCGCCACCCACTGCTTTTTGTGATGATTTTGGTAATTCGCCATTAAAATCATGCGCCAATTCCGGATAAGCTCTTGTCCAGTCTATCTCCACTTCGTCACGCTGAAATCCAAGTATAAAAAACAGTATCGCTTCGGCACCTAATCCAATTGAAATGAACAGGCCGCCAAATGGCAAATGCTGTATTTTAAATAATAAACCTATAATTACAACTGTTGCACCCCATGATACAACATTGTTAATTCCCCATGGTTGTTTCTTCCCTGCCATAAATTTTTAGTAAATATTTTTTAAGTTCTTTTGGTTTGATCTCTCTAAATTAGCGCTTATCTCTTAAATCGCGACCCTGGAAGTGGGTTACACAACGGAAACCGATGTATGATTTAGCACTATCCTGGTACTCATAGCTGCGCGATGAGTTTTGAAGGAAATAACCAACATCTTTCCATGAACCGCCACGCACTACTTTACGTTTCATTACTTCCGGATCATTTTTCTTAGCCTCGTAATTAAACGTAGGTGCCAGGTCATTAACAAATGTTGATGCTGACGGGTCAAATGCAGATTGGGTCCACTCGGCAACATTACCGGCCATGTTATACAGGCCAAAGTCGTTAGGGAAGTATGATTTTACTTTTACAGTATAAGTACCACCATCGTCAGAGTAGTTACCACGGCCCGGTTTAAAGTTTGCCAGTAAGCAGCCTTTCGCGTTTTTGATATAAGGGCCACCCCAAGGGTAATCAGTACCTATCCTGCCACCACGTGCAGCATATTCAAATTCATTTTCGGTTGGTAACTGGTAAGGCGCACGGGGTGCCAAATGCCTTGATTGCTTATAAGCCTCGTTAAAACGTGTGCGCCATATAGTAAATGCGCGCGCCTGTTTCCAGGTAACGCCTACAACCGGGTAATCTTTAAATGACGGGTGCGAGAAATAGCCCTCGACCATAGGCTCATTAGCAGCGTATGAAAAATCGGATAACCAAACCAGTGTGTCAGGATATACCGCTACAGTATCACGTAATATAAAATCTGAACGTTTTTTTGATTTATCGTTTTTATATTCTGCCGCTTCGCGCAATAAAGGCATAGCGTAGTTATATTTTAATAAGCGCACGTCTAACTCATTACGGTCAAACACACGGTCATCACCCTGGTAGTACATGTTTTGCAATTTGGCTGCATTAGCATCAACACCTTTTTTGGGGCCTCTACCCCATATAGGGTGCTGGTTAACATATTGCCAGTTAATGTATTTTTTACCGGATGGATTAGGGGCCGCAACGCCTTTGGCATTTGCACCTACATAATATTTAGGATCATTTAAGTAAGATGTGATGGCAATTGAATCTCTAACCCAGTTTACAAACTGCCTGTACTTGCTGTTTGATATTTCTGTTTGATCCATAAAGAAGGCCGGTATAGTAACCTGTTTGGTTTGGGCTATCTGGGCAAAAGTAATGTCCTGATCGGTTTGCCCCATTAAGAAGGTACCACTTGGGATGTAAGCCATACCAACAGGCACTTCTGAGCTTGGTGACGCGCTATATCTGACGCCAATAGCTTCGCCCTTGGTATCGCCACCGCCACCGCCAAAGGGGCAACCCTCTAAAACTACTACACCAACTAAACCCATTATTAAAAAGTATATCTGCTTCATGTTTTACAAATCAAAATCCGGCCATAAAATACAACTCAAAAAGACCCCCGAATATATAAAATTTGCTACATCAAACTGCAAAAAATGTTTTATATAATAAAAAATAACATTTTTTAAACTTGAAGGCAAA
>JACMRC010000080.1 GCA_014376655.1 Mucilaginibacter sp.
ATCTAACGGATTACAGGCTGTAAAAGCTGTTGCAACAGCTACAAAAGCCAGTAAATAATAAATTCTTTTCATGTTAAAATTTTTATATGTTAAAATTTAATTTTTAAAGTAGTAGAGTAAACTCTGCCTATACCATAAAATACAGTTGATGTTGAGGGCTGACCAGAGTTAGTAGGGTCAAATGCATCAGATACATATTTACTATTTAACAAGTTGTTAACGTTGCTAATTAATGAAGCATCTAAACCTGCAAATTTAAATTTAAATACACCGTATAAGTCAACTAAACCATAGTTTGGAATTTTCCAAGTATTGATAGGTGCAGAAGTTGTTACCGCGCTAAAGTTAAAATCAGCATAGTAGTTAGCATAATAGTTGTATGAACCACCTAATTTGACATCAGGTAAAACTTGCACATCTAACGCTAATGCGCCGCTTGTTTGAGCCTGGTCGCCAACTCTTAATCCTTTTAAGTTATAAGTACTTGGCGAGCCTACGTTTGCACCGGCGTCATCAGTAACTTGTATCGGGCCTACGTTATTAAGATATTTCCAATCGCCTATTGACAATGAACCAGATAAGGTTACTTCTTTAATCGGGCGTAATTTAAAATCAAATTCAACGCCTTGGTGTAACTCATCAACACCTGTTAAGTTAGCAAAATAAGTTGCAGAACCAACAGTTGCTGTTTTTTGAAAAGCTCTGTCTTTGTAAGTAGTACGGTATAAGTTAACGTTGGCGCTAAAAATTGAGCTTCTGTAACCGTAACCTAACTCATAGCTAAACAATTTCTCGGTTACAGCTGCAGGATTAAGTGTATTTTGATTATTTAAGTAAATGCTACCAAAAAACGGTGCTTTTACTAAGTAGCCAATATTAGCAAATACGTTATTATGATCATCGATGTTGTAGTTTGAACCACCTTTTGCCTGGTAACCTAAGAAACTTTTGTATGCTGTTTGTCTATTAGGATCAGTTGATAAGTAGTTAAAATAATCTAATCTTCTGTCGCTGGTGTTTGAACCTGAAGCAGAAACAAATGCAGAAAGTTTGTCTTTAGTATACTCAGCTTGCACATAAGCACCTTCCCACAATACATTACTTTTGTAGTTGTAATAAATTTTATCACCTGTTCTTGCACGGTTTGTTGGGTTATTTGCATCGCCCGTAGTTGCGCTTGAAGATGATGGTTTGTAAAGATCTAAAGCATATTGACCGCCTAATAGATCAGTAACTTCAGTAAAGTGAGAACCTTCATAATATCTTAAATCAGCACCTACTAATAAATCAATATTAGAAGTTATTGAAGTTTTATAAGTACTTAATATACCATACCATTTATGATCATTATGTGCTGATTTAAAAAATGTAGCAGATGATCCGTCAACACTAGCTGCATTAGAAGCAGTAACAGCATCAAAATCAATTGGAGCGTATTTATCGCCTTTTTTTGGCAATGCCGGGTAGCTAAAGCCTGTTTGTAATGAACCACCTGCACCGGTACCTAAGGAAGCATAAAGCACCGTAGATAATGAAGATGTTTCATTTATTTGCCAGTTATGATTAATTGATGCGATTGGTTTTGAATAGAAGTTGTTTTTTGCGTTAAACACTTGACCATTCCTATAACCCCAATCCTGACTGTACCTGATACCTTGTGGCGCAAGTCTGTAATCAGCAATAGTGCCTTTTGTGGTACGCTGACCGTGAGTTTGTGTAGCACCCATTAAAGTAAACGATATCGTTTGGCGTTTTGTTAAAACTTTAGATAAGTTAACAAAATAATCATAACCTAAAAAGTTCAAACCATCTGCATTACCATTACCCTGAGTACGGGCAGCAGCAATTGAGAACGCCCAGCCTTTTTCATTCAAACCTGTTGACAATGACATTGCTGTTTTTTGATAACCATCACTACCTAATGTTTGAGCAATAGCACCGCCTTTTACTGCGTCGGTTGTGCGGGTTGTGATATTTATAGTACCGCCTAATGACGGCACAGCTACCTTTGAAGCACCTAAACCTCGTTGAGCTTGCATAGAAGAGGTAACGTCTGACAAACCAGCCCAGTTAGACCAAAATATAGCGCCATTCTCCATATCATTAACCGGAATACCATTAATTAACACAGCAACGTTTGCCTGCTTAAAACCACGAATGCTTAAACGTGAGTCGCCAAAACCGCCACCTTGTTTGGTAACCATTACACCCGGAGCAGATTTTAATATCTCAGGAAATTCTTGTGTACCCATTTTTTCTTCAATTGCCTGTGCACCAACTGCATAAACTGCCACCGGTGTTTTACGGTCAATTGCAACGTTACCTGTTACAACAACTTCACTTAATGAAGATGATACTGCTTCAAGGTAAATTGTACCCAGGTTATTGCCGGTAATGCTTAAATCTTTTGACACATAACCTATGTAGGTTACAGTTAAGGTAGCTGCACTACTTGGCACAATGATTTTAAAAGACCCATCCAACGAAGCTGTCGTAGCAGTTGTTGTTCCTTTTATGCCTACGGTAGCACCAATAAGTGGCTCATTCGTTTTTGAATCAAGCAACTTGCCCGTAATTGACCTTCCACCTTGTGCAAACGCCGTTGCAGCTGTAAAAAGTCCGACAAATAAAATAAGTAAAAGCTTCCTCATACGTGATTTTGTTTTTAATGTATGTTAACTAAAAATTGCAGTGGCAAATATAATCCATAAGTCCCTCTTTATTGTTAAGTTAGTGTTAACAATTTGAAATATTTATTATGTTTTTATCAACATTTACTAACATATTCAAATAAATACAAAAAAATATGACCCATATAATGTAAAACTCACATCATTTTATAATTATTTTACTTTGAGTTAATCCATAGTGTTAGTAGATTTTTATTACCTTTCAACTACCTATATTATTACCACACGGATATCGCGTTTTAAATTTCGCAGCTATCTCACCTGCCTTAAACAAGTGATGAATTGCTGTATACCATAGCTTATGGTAGCATTAATTTAATGTGTACAGCCAAAAAAGTTAAGTAAATATTGCCGTTTTAATTAAATACAGCCTATAAAAAACTGTGATAATTGCAGGCGCGGTATTGTTATTCCGCCTTGTTTTCGTTACATTTGTATGTAACACAAACTGCCCGACCGGGCACCCGAAGTTTTACAAAATACCGCCATAATTAGTCACTAAAAAAAATATACCTTTTATTTTATTTGTTGATTTACAGTGATTTATATCAAGTTTTTACTGTAAAAATTAATAAATACTTGCTTGAATAACATTGTGAAATTACGTGATATCGTGTAATAAACGCGTGATATCGTGTAATAAACGCGTGATAGAGTGTGATAACGTGTGATGAATTGTGGTAAGCCACCCTGAATGGGTCTTAAAAAATGATGCGGCAGGCAAGATTAATTTGCGGCAAGTCAACCTAACCCGGGTGTTCATAAATTCATTTTACATTAATGCATTGATATACAGATACTTAAATAAAAAATTATTTCCCGCGATGGGATCTTAGGTGTCACTAATGTAATAAATGGGTCAAAGGCATTACCTGTTAAGTTGTAAAAGCGATGCCCCTGAATATTATCATTGCCGTTTTCTGCTTTCGCCCCTTTTACTTAGCTTTGGCTTTCTAAAAAATAAAAAGCACAGATACAAATATGAATTACGATGTAATTGTTATAGGGTCTGGCCCGGGTGGCTATGTAGCCGCCATACGCGCCTCACAATTAGGGTTAAAAACAGCTATTGTTGAAAAAGAATCGTTAGGTGGTATTTGCCTTAACTGGGGCTGTATACCTACTAAAGCCTTACTTAAAAGTGCACAAGTATTTGAGTATATTAACCACGCTGCCGATTACGGTATTAAAGTAAATGGCGCCGGCGATGTCGACTTTGAAAGCGTCATTAAAAGAAGCCGCGGTGTTGCCGATGGCATGAGCAAAGGCGTTCAGTTTTTGATGAAGAAAAACAAGATCGACGTTATAATGGGCTTGGGCAAATTAAAAAGCAAGGGCGTTGTTGAAGTTAAAAGCACCGATGGCGCAAAGGAGTTTACTGCCAAACACATCATTTTAGCTACAGGTGGCCGCTCGCGCGAATTGCCTAATATCAAACAAGACTTTAAAAAGGTTATTGGCTATCGCCAGGCAATGATATTGCCTAAAAAACCAGCGTCGATGATTGTTGTTGGATCTGGCGCTATAGGTATTGAGTTTGCTTATTTTTATAACTCGATAGGCACAAAGGTTACTGTTGTTGAGTACCTGGATAATATTGTTCCGTTAGAGGACGAAGAAATATCGAAAGCCCTGGGGCGTATCTTAAAAAAACAAGGTATAAATATCATGACCGGATCAAATGTTGAATCGGTTGATACCAGTGGCGAAGGATGTAAAGTAACTGTGAAAACAGCTGCAGGTACAGAGATTTTAGAGGCTGAGATAGTTTTGTCGGCAGTTGGTATATCAACAAATATAGAAGGCATTGGCCTTGAAGAGAACGGTATAAAAACCGATAAAGGCAAAGTGTTGGTTGATGATTTTTACCGCACAAATGTTGAAGGTGTTTATGCTATAGGTGATATTGTTAAGGGCCAGGCCCTTGCACACGTTGCATCTGCCGAAGGCATAATTTGTGTTGAAAAAATTGCAGGCTTAAAACCAGAGCCTTTAGATTATAACAACATACCCGGATGTACTTATTGCAGCCCCGAAATAGCATCAGTAGGTTATACAGAAAAAGCAGCTAAAGAAGCCGGCTACGAACTTAAGATAGGTAAATTCCCATTCTCTGCATCGGGTAAAGCAAGTGCAGCAGGTGCTAAAGATGGTTTTGTTAAAGTAATATTTGATGCCAAATACGGCGAATTTTTAGGTGCCCACATGATAGGCTTTAACGTTACCGAAATGATTGCCGAAGTAGTTACAGCCCGCAAGTTGGAAGCTACCGGTCATGAGATTATTAAATCGGTACACCCTCACCCTACCATGAGCGAAGCTTTAATGGAAGCTGCTGCCGAAGCTTATGGCGAGTGTATACATTTATAGTAAGTCAAAATTAAAAAGTTAAAATTCAAAAAGATCGATAGCATACTAAGCTATCGATCTTTTATATTCATACACCCGCTGTTTTTAATTTTGAATTTTTACTTTTGACTTAACCATGAAACTTCACACTATAGACACAGGCTTTTTCAAACTTGACGGCGGCGCTATGTTTGGCGTTGTACCCAAGGCTATCTGGAACAAAACCAACCCGGCAGATGCCAATAACCTTTGCACCTGGGCTATGCGTTGTTTATTGATAGAAGATGGTAAACGATTGATATTAATTGATACCGGGATAGGCAACAAGCAAGACGAAAGGTTTTTTACTCATTATTATTTACATGGCGATACTACAATCGATAGTTCGTTAGCTAAACTTGGTTTCCATCGTGATGATATTACAGATATATTTTTAACGCATTTACATTTTGACCATGTTGGTGGTGCTATAAAGCGCCAAGGCGACAAACTATTACCCGCATTTAAAAACGCCGTTTACTGGAGCAATGATAAGCATTGGGACTGGGCGGTAAATCCAAACGACCGCGAAAAGGCATCGTTTTTAAAAGAAAATATACTACCGATAAAAGAAAGTGGCCAGTTAAAGTTTGTTGAAGCTCATGACAATGTAAAATTTACAGACGACATAGCTATACGCTTTGTATACGGGCATACGGAATCGATGATGTTACCGTTAATAAATTATAAAGAAAGACAGATATTATACATGGCAGATTTGTTGCCATCGGTTGGGCATTTACCCCTACCCTATATTATGGCGTATGACATGTTTCCGTTGCAAACCTTAACAGAGAAAAAAGCTTTTTTGAACGAAGCAGTAGCTAAAAACTACATTTTGTTCCTGGAGCATGATCCAATTAATGAGTGTTGTACTTTGCAACAAACAGAAAAAGGTGTACGTTTGGATGAAACTTTTAAGCTTAATGCGTTATAAGTACACACAACAAAAACCATGCAATTAATTGCTGATAATGAATAATATATAATCTTTTTTTTATACTAAAAATATAGGCAAACTTTTTTGTACCTTTGCACGTTCAATTCTAAAACTAAGAATCGAGGTTTATAAAATAAATGAGACAACTCAAAATAACACAATCCATTACCAATCGTGAGTCGCAATCACTTGACAAATACCTTCACGAAATTGGTAAAGTTGACCTAATCACAGCCGAAGAAGAAGTAATTTTAGCCCAAAAAATAAGGGAAGGCGACCAAGCCGCTTTGGAACGCTTAACCAAAACCAACCTTCGTTTTGTTGTATCGGTAGCTAAACAATATCAAAACCAGGGTTTAACACTGGGCGACTTAATAAACGAAGGAAACTTGGGTTTAATTAAAGCCGCTAAACGTTTTGACGAGACTAAAGGATTTAAATTTATATCGTACGCGGTATGGTGGATCCGTCAATCAATATTACAAGCTATTGCAGAGCAGTCACGTATAGTGCGTTTACCTTTAAACCAAGTAGGTTCATTGAGCAAAATAAGCAAGGCTTTTTCTAAATTAGAGCAAGAGTTTGAGCGCGAGCCTTCACCAGAAGAATTAGCAGAGATGCTTGAAACTACTGTTGATAAGATCTCTGATACATTAAGTAATTCTGGCCGCCATGTATCTATGGATGCGCCATTTGTACAGGGTGAAGAAAATACATTATTAGATGTATTGGAAAACTCTGAACCAAATACAGATTCAATCCTGATCAATGAGTCATTATCAGAAGAGATCAAACGGTCACTTTCAACTTTAACCGAGCGCGAGCGCGAGATAATTGTATTGTTCTTTGGCTTAGGCACAAACCACCCTTTATCGTTAGAGGAAATTGGCGAGAAATTTAACCTTACCCGCGAGCGTGTAAGACAGATCAAGGACAAAGCGTTACAACGTTTACGCCATACCAGCAGAAGCAAAATTCTGAAATCATATTTAGGTTAATACCTGTTTTTGTAAATAATAAAGCCAATGGTAAAAAGGATTGGCTTTATTATTTACAAAAACATCACTCGCCGTGGATTAGATGAACCAGCATATCAAGCCACCTTTTTAAAAGATCGTTTTTTAACGACGATCTGTTTGACGCCTCTAACAGAAACTTCTTCCGCCATCCCTATAATTACCGTATCCATTCGCTCAAGTTCTGCTTGGATGTATTGCAGTATCTGGCTATTTGCCGGGTCGTTGTTTAAAAGATCTGTTAATCCCTTAAGGTTTGCCAATGGGCTGCGTATCAGGTGCGACTGTTTCCAAGCCATATCCTGA
Source organism: Mucilaginibacter sp. (assembly GCA_014376655.1). Lineage (GTDB taxonomy): Bacteria > Bacteroidota > Bacteroidia > Sphingobacteriales > Sphingobacteriaceae > Mucilaginibacter. The sequence goes on from JACMRC010000080.1 coordinate 7,341, forward strand.
ATATTTTTTACGTGTTTTTTTATTTCTTTATAAGCGGTCTTTAAACTTGCTTCAGCTTTTTTACGTTCTGTAACATCTTCAAACTGGCTAACAAAATAAACTGGTCCGCCTTTTTTATTCGTTACCGTTGCTATATTAACCGATATCCAAACAATAGAGCCATCTTTACATATGTAACGCTTTTCTATTCTGCCTATATAATTTTCATTTTTTAATATTTTGGCTGCAAGGTCTCTATACAACAGGCTGTCGTCAGGATGCGTGATATCTAAAAACGACATAGAAAGCAATTCATGTTCCTTATACCCCACCATGTCACATAGTCTTTTGTTTACCTGCAACCATCTGCCTTTTAACGAAACTAATGCCATACCAATAGCAGAATGTTCAAAAGCTATTTTAAATTTGGATTCGCTTTCTCTAAACTTCGCTAATAAATTCATTAATTTAACAGATCGTTCTTTTACTCTTTTTTCACGTTCTTCGTTTATCAAAGTAACTTCTTTTTCGGCCTTATGTCTGCTTTCATCCACGCCGTTCAGCCAATTTACCATGTGCCATACAATGGCCAATCCAATACATAAAAAAGAAATTACAAGTACGGCTATCCCTTCGGTAAAAGAAAACATCCTAAACTCTTGCGATTCCACCCTCAAAGCTCCAAAAACAACTATGATGAAAATCGCCATAAAAAAAAGCCGGCGGGCCATAATATTCCCGACTCTTTCACCGGTAAATAATTTCGTAATACCTATTTCAGGATGTTGTAAAGATGTAGTAATAGATATAAAAAAAAACAACACTGAAGTATGTACAGCCATTGAGCCTGCATAACTAACTTTATAAAAAAGCGGTAGTCCATATAGATAGCCTATTAACGCTATGGCAGAAATGGCCGTAACTAAATTTAGAAAATATTGGCTAATAATATGAGCAATACGAAAATATGATCTAAATCCCAACATTGCTAATCCCAATAAAATAAAGCAACCTGCTGTGTTAACAGCCATACGCCCCGGATAAGGTAGGTGTTTATTGAGGGAAGTAATATCGTTAATAAATAACTGATCAAATCCGGTATTAAAATTAAATATAGTTTGCAATAATGATATACTTCCAATACCGATTATTAATGCAGATAAAAAACCAGATATAACATAACAATACTTGGTTATTTTAAATTCTGTTATTAACAATAAACTCCCTAATAAGACAAATCCAAATGCAGTATTAAATTTCATTGAGGCATACTTGGGTATAATAGTCTCAAAGAATGGAAAATGGAAAATCCAACTTATAATTACCAGGAAACCTATTATAAGGCTTATAACAGCAGTAATGGTAATTGATTTTATTTTAGGAGGAGTACGCATCGGCTGTATAGTAAAAAGACAAGCATAAACATTGACGATAATTCATATTACTCATTAATTATCAAATAGGTTTCATTTAACATCAAAAAAAAACAATAAAATAGTGATACGACAAAAAGAATAGTATTAAGCAATATCAACGCCCGTAAAAAGCAATTGCCAGATACCGTAATACAGTTTCTATAAGCGACAGGGTTGCCCTATTAACCGATGGTTGTATAAAACATATCAAAAGCATTGATGATTTAGTTACTTACAACTACCTTAGCAGTATAAAATAGATACGATATGACTATTCCTATTTATCAAGCCGATGCATTTACCGACCAGCTTTTTGGTGGTAACCCTGCTGCCATTTGCCCACTTACCGAATGGTTGCCGGATAACATAATGCAAAAGATAGCGGTTGAAAACAATCTTGCCGAAACTGCATTTTTTGTAAAAACCGCCAAGGGTTATTTATTGCGCTGGTTCACACCCGAATATGAAATAGATCTTTGCGGCCATGCTACTTTGGCATCGGCACATGTATTGTTTACAGAGTTGGGATATGCCGGCGATACTATACATTTTGAAACCATGAAGGCCGGCGTACTCACCGTACAACGCAATGGCGATAAATATACAATGGATTTCCCTTCGCGCCCACCTATACCAATAGAAGAACCTAACGGTTTGGTTGAGGCATTGGGTGGTATACAACCGACGGCCATATTACGGTCGCGTGATTTTTTTTTGGTCTATGATTCTGAGCGTGATGTTAGGGAGTTGTCGCCC
>JACMRC010000081.1 GCA_014376655.1 Mucilaginibacter sp.
CTTGAAAAAGCTACCGAGATAGGCATTGATGAAATATCGTTAATTATATGCCAGCGATCTGAACGTAAGGAAGCAAAAACAGAGCGACTGAATAAAATTATAACCGCCGCAATAAAGCAATCTTTAAAAGCGTATCACCCGATTTTAAATGAACCCATAGCTTTAAGCAAGTTTTTAGTACAGCCATTTGACGGCCAAAAGTTTATTGCCCATTGTGAGGATAGTGAGAAAACAAACTTAAGCACCGAGCATACTAAGCAGGGTAAATATTTGATACTGATTGGCCCCGAAGGCGATTTTTCGCCTGCCGAAATTGATAGTGCTTTGCATAATGGATATAAAGCCATAACTTTAGGTGAAAGTAGGCTGCGTACAGAAACCGCTGCGTTACAAGCCTGCTTCGAGGTGAATTTTTTAAACCGATAAATGATATAGCGGAGTGTACTCACCCGGTCTTTGCTTCGCTCTACCACCCTCTCTTCGCCGTTGGCGGAAAGAGGGAAACGAAAAAGAATAAAACAACCCTCTTTCCCGCTTGCGGAAGAGAGGGTCGCGCTCGTAGAGTCGCGGGGTGAGTAATTGTACGCTGATTAAAATAATGAGAAAAATTATCCATGTAATTTCTGCCTTTTTCCTCCTGATAATAATCAGCAGCTTTAACGCGCCTACTTATAAAATGGCTAAGCTTAAATACAGCGGTGGCGGCGATTGGTATGGCGACCGTACAGCTTTACCCAACTTAATAAAATTTTGCAACGAAAACCTTAAAACTAATTTTCAGGCAGAGGATGATATTGTTGAGCCGGGTAGCGCGCAGTTGTTTAATTACCCATTTGTTTTTTTGACAGGGCATGGTAACGTTATATTCTCAGATCAGGAAGCCGGCAACCTGCGTAAATATTTAATGGGCGGCGGTTTCCTACATATCGACGATAATTATGGGTTGGATAAATTCATCCGTCCGCAAATGAAAAAGGTTTTTCCTGAATTGGAATTTGTGGAGTTGCCTACTAATTATCCTATTTATCACCAAAAATATCCCTTCCCTAACGGCTTGCCTAAAATACATGAGCATGATGGCAAACGTCCGCAAGGGTTTGGCCTGATATATAAAGGCAGGTTAGTTTGCTATTACACGTTTGAGTGTGATTTGGGCAACGGATGGGAGGATTATGGAACCTACGCGGGCGATACCCAGGAAAGTCGTTTAAAAGCGCTTAAAATGGGCGCTAACCTTATTCAATACGCGCTAACTCAATAACGGTATGTACCAGCTAAAAGTAAATGATAAGTTTGATTACGCTATTGAGAAAAACGGCGACGAGTTAGTGATCAATAACAACAAAGTAAAAGCTGATATCAAACAATTAAGCCCATTAACCTGGCATGTTATTGAACAATTGCAATCATACAATGTAGAGGTGGTAAGCTTTGATAAAACTTTAAAAACTGCGCAGATAAAAGTAAATAATAATATTTACAGTATAACAGCAAAAGATCAATTTGATGTGCTGCTTGAGAAAATGGGCTTATACGGTTTAGCTACCGCCAAAATAAGCGAGCTGAAAGCACCTATGCCCGGCCTGGTGTTAAAAGTGTTTGTTGAAGAAGGTGCAACTATACAAAAAGGCGATAGCTTATTCATACTTGAAGCCATGAAGATGGAGAACATCATTAAATCGCCGGTTGATACGGTTGTTAAGTCGATAAAAATAAAGCCCGGCGATAAGGTAGAGAAGGGGCAGATATTACTGCAGTTCGCATAAAAAAAGCGGCCTGAATTTCAGGCCGCTTTTTTTTATGTTTATATTAAGTCTCCTCTACCGGGTCCGAAGGACTCCTATGGAGGGAGATTTAGAGAGGCTGTTTATTTTACTTTCTTAACACTAAAGTGTGGCTTGCCTCCCGGGTGTATCTCTGGTGCACCTACAAGGTCCATCGCGCAACGGAAACCAACTTCGGCACTGGCATCATCCTCATTCATAAACCTGCGGGTAGCTGGGTTTAACCAATACGCCAGGTCATTCCATGAACCACCTTTGTAAACTTTAGAGTGGTTACTAACCAAAGTTGTTGTGCCATATAAGCTGGTATTAACCGTATCAACATAACCCCTTGCATCAGCATTGTAAGCTTTGCCTGCTAATGGATCTTTTGGAGCATTAACAGCAGCAGTGGTAGCACCTTGTTGTTGCGAAGCAATAAGCTCGGCATAACTCATTTTTTTAGCGGCTTTAGCCGGATCTTTTATAGGGCGACCGTATTTGTCTTTTGCATATTTACCGGTAGCTGGGTCTGCCAAACGTTTATCGGAAAACTCATTACCACGGAACGGGTTAAAATCATCCACATCCTCAAAGGTCATCTGGCGATAAGTATCTTGTACCCACTCGTTAACGTTGCCTGCCATGTTATACAAACCAAAATCGTTTGGTACATATTGCCTTATAGGCGCTGTAATCATGGCTTTATCATTTAAATAGCCACCAACACCGGCGTTGTCACCGGCACCACGTTTAAAGTTAGCTAATATTAAACCACGTGTAGCTTTTTTAGCAGAACGTACGCCTAAGCCATTCCATGGGTATATTTTACCGTCGGTAATGTTTTCAAACTGGGTATTGCCAGCTAATGCTAAAGCAGCATATTCCCACTCGGCCTCTGTAGGCAAACGGTAAGCAGGTTTTAAAATGCCATCCTCAACAATTGTTGGCCTTACCGCCTTTTTTTGGCCGGCAACCGGTTTTCCGTTAAGGTCTTTAGTCATGCCTTTGCCGTCAATACCAACACCTCTAAACTGGTTATTTAAATACATGTCTGTATTAAACGGTATTTTTTGAGCATTGGCCGCTGTAGCGGTTATTCCTTTGCTTTTAGCTTTAGGGTTAATTATGATGCCTTTTTGTTGTAAAATAAACTCGTTGGTACGATCTGTACGCCATTGGCAATAGTCTTGCACTTGGTCCCAAGTAATACCAACAACAGGATAATCCTGAAAAGCCGGGTGGCGCAAATAATTATTTACATACGGCTCATTGTATGATAGCGGCCTGCGCCATACTAAACTATCGGGCAATGCATTATAATACAATTCATGGTCTGTAGGGAATGTTGCACTTATCCAGTGCAGGTAATCCAGCCAATCCTGGTTAGAAACTTCTGTCTCATCCATGTAGAAAGCAGGGATCGTTACTCTTTTGCGAACATTATTATACTCAAAATTTATATCCTGGTCAGCACTGCCTCCTAAAACAAATGTACCACCTTCAATAGCTATTAAACCCGGACCCGGAGACGGGTGCGTTTGACTGAACTTTGAATAACCAAACCTTTTATCATTATAAGGAATACCGGTTTTTTGCGATTTGCCAGCATTATGACAACCGCTTAACAAAGCTACCATGCTCACTGATACTAAAGCGGCATAAGTAAAAAGTATTTTCATATTTTTACAATAATTATATATAGGGGTAAATTTATAAATTTTTTTAAATAAAATACTAAACATAATTCGGCGTTAATTAAACAATTCGCCGCCTTTGTGCTTTTAACGTAGAAAGTAGGGATTGTGTTGCGTTATATGGTATTTTTAACGTAAAAAAACTTAGCAGGCTTATTAGTAAAATACATAATTAGTCTATATTTAACCAATTAAAACAAAACAGACTTAATAATGAAGTTTTTGTACAGTAAGGCCTCTTATATATATATATTACTATTATCACCTGTTTTTGCAATAGCGCAAACAACTACAAACGGAAGTAGTACTTCAAACGCTATACCTACAGCAGTACCTTTTTTAAACATTTCGCCCGACTCACGCTCAGGTGCTATGGGCGACGCTGGTGTGGCTTTAACGCCTGATGTTAATGCTAACTTCTGGAACCCATCGAAACTTGCTTTTTTAGATACTGCCAGTAATGCAATAGGTTTATCATACAGCCCGTGGCTGCGCCACTTGGTGCCCGATGTTAGCATATCATACCTAAGCTTTGCGCATAATCTGGATAAAAGAAATACAATTGGCTTATCGCTGCGTTATTTTAACCTGGGTTCTATCCAATTGGTTGATGCCAACCAAAACGATCAGGGTACCTACCGCCCAAGCGAGTTTTCTATAGATGGTTCATTTGCGCGTAAGTTTGGTAACAACTTTTCGTTGGGCTTAACCTTGCGTTATATTCATTCTAATTTATCTAACCAGTCGTTTGCGTCGGGGTCAAGCCAGGCAACAAAGGCAGGTAATGCGGTTGCTGCCGATGTGTCTATGTATCATACCAAGGATGTACAGCAGTTTGGTAAGGACGCTACTTTTAGCTATGGTTTAAACATCTCAAACATTGGTTCAAAGATTAGTTACTCTGATGTGGGGCCGTCTTACTTTTTGCCGACTAACTTAAAATTGGGTATAGCTAATACCATAAACATTGACGAGTTTAACCAGTTAACCTTCGCCTTTGATATCAATAAGCTATTGGTACCAACCCCACCAATACGGGATAACAACGGCAACATTATTAGCGGAAAAAGCGATAATATATCTGTACCTGCCGGCATCTTCGGGTCATTCAGCGATGCGCCGGGCGGGTTTAGCGAGGAGATTAAAGAAGTAACCCTTTCGCCGGGGTTTGAGTATGTGTACGACCAGCAGTTTGCGTTGCGCGGAGGATACTTCTATGAGAGCGCTGCCAAAGGTGGC
>JACMRC010000082.1 GCA_014376655.1 Mucilaginibacter sp.
TATTATAAGCACCTTAGTGTTAAGGTGGCCTGGATAATATGCTAACAATGTTAATTTACGTTAAAAGATATAGCTGTCCGCCGAATCGTTGTTTTGATTTATAAATTTTTTGATTATCATTGAGTAAGGAAACCAACCTGTATAACCGATCACTTATGCGCCTACGACTTGCAAGTAACAAACTAATTATATCATTTTGCCTGCTTATTGCTTCAGGCACTGCTGTATTAGCCCAAAAAGTTATTAAAGTTGATTCAAGTCATGTGCAAACCTTGCGGGTCGATCCGGGCAATTCGGTTGGCGGTGTGGCCTCTGATTTTTTTACCGAGGTTAACTATGTGCCATTGGAAACCACCAAAGAAAGCCTGTTTGGCAGTATTTCAAGATTGGAAGTAACGGATGATTATTACATCATTTTAGATAATAATACGCACAGCATCCTAATTTTTACTAAGGCCGGTAAATTCCACGCTAAAATTAAAAGCACCGAAGGCAGCAGTAAAAGTTATATATATGGCTTTAGCATTAACAAATGGGAAAAACTGATAAGCTTTACCCGTGATTATAAAAACTTAATTTATTGCGACTACGACGGCAAGCAGGTGAAGACCGGTCAAATAGGCGGTGCAACAGACGATGATCAGGTTAACAGTTCAGAATACTATTTTGTAGCGCCAGGTAAAGCTGTTACTCCTTATTACTATAACAGCCTTGACAGCACCGACAAAAGTTTCAGAGCTTATAAAAGATCATTGATATTATATACAGGCGAAGATCATAAGGTTTACGCTCATGGGCTGGGATTTAAAAAGGAAGAGGCCCATATTACAGACGAAGGATATTTTTTGAGCGGCATGGGCCCTGTTACAAAGTCGGGCGTTGACAGTATTTTGTTTTATTCTAAACTATATGATAACGCCATTTATACAATAACCCCCAATACCATAAAATTTAGTTACAAGATAATCCTGCCGTTGTATTCATCGCTGCCTATTGATTTCATCACCAACCATGAATACGATAAGAAGCGAATGGAATATGTGGAAAAACATCAGGATGCTGTCTACAGTATCTGTAACGTTTTCCGCATAGGTAACAACCTGATGTTTAAGGCAGGGTCTATGAGTAATAATAAAGAAGATAATTTGATTTATAATTTAAAGTCGGGCAGTTTAATTGCTTATAAGCATATCCAGCAGGACGAAAAATCATATTTCCTGCCAATTTACGACCAGGCAAACCGAAGCTTTAATAATTCGGGCTTGTTGGGTTGCAGCGGGGGGTATTTATATACGTCTATTTCTTCATTAGGTATGTTTAAGGCTCACGATGAAAGTGCAGAGCAAAAGCCTAAATACAACCCGGTATTAACTGATTATTTTAAAAAGGGGAATCTAAAAGATAACCCGGTTATACTACAGCTAAAACTTAAAGATCAGTTATAATTTACGCACGTATACCAAACCTAACCATTATAAAACCTATCCTCACAACGTGAAAATAAACCTAAAGCTTGCCCTTGCTTTATTAATAAGCAGTATGGCATTTAATATTGCCCTTGGGCAAAAAAAAGATACTGTAAACGTAGGCACGGCTACCGGATTGCTGCGCGATAGTGTTCACAATTACGTTTTACAATCGGCTACGCTATCTGTTTATAAAGTGGCAGGTAACGAGTTAGTGAGCTACCAGCTATCAAATAACTTTGGCCGGTATACTATCACAAAATTACCGGTTGGCGTGCCATTAAGGATAATGGCAACGCACGTAGGCTATAACGCTGCTAAAGCGATATTCACGATATCGCCCAAAACCAAAATTATTGATCTTAAAACACTAAATCTTGAGCGTGTTGACCTTTCGTTGAAAGAGGTAACCATTACTGCCGAAGTTGCCCCTATGCAAATGCATGGCGATACCCTGGAATTTAATGCCGCAGCCTTTAAGCTGGATACCAACGCCGTAGTAGAGGACTTGTTAAATAAACTACCGGGCGTAACCGTATGGGCCGACGGTGTAATAACCGTGAATGGCAAAAAAATTAATCGCCTGTTGGTGGAGGGGAAAGACTTTTTTGGTGGCGACAACAAGATCGCTCTGCAAAACATCCCCAAAAACTCTGTTAAAAAAATACAGGTTTACCAGAATAAGGATGATCCTGACCCGATGAACCCTAAAACCGATATGAATATCGTACTTAAAAAGGATAAGAAAGACGGCTACTTTGGCAAGTTTGGTGTAGGCTATGGTACGCAACAACATTACGCCGGCGATGGGATGATAACCTATTTTTCGCCCAAAACACAGTTTAGCTTAGTGGGCGCTGCAAACAACGTTAACAAAAAAGCTACCAATGTAAATACACTGATGGGCTTTAACTCCTTTAAAGGCGAGGGCCTTAACAGTGATTACCATAACGATTTTAGGCAGGAAGGTAAAAATACCTTTAAAGGTACAGGCTTTACAGCATCGCATGATTTTAATAAGGATGGCGATACCCGCCAGATCTATAACAGAACCAATATACTAAAAGGCGAGGCCTTTGTAAACGATGATACCAACGAAACCTTATCGCAAAGCCAAACCGTGGTAACGCTGGATGATAAAAACAAACTTTTCCAGGCACAAACTAATAATCGCACCAGTGATAACTTTGGCCAGCGCTCAAACGTCAGCTATGATAAAGGTTTTAAAAATTACGAAAGGTTGAGTGTTTCTTTTAATGAGAACACGAGTCATGGCAATTCGCTAAGCACATCAACCAGTAGTTCGGTTAATGATCTTACCGGGGCATCGTCATTAAGCCTTACTTCGCGCAACGCCACATCATCACAAAGCTCATACTCGGGTACTGCACGTGGTAATTTTACACGTCGATGGGATAATGCTAAACAGAAGTTTAAGGGCATTGATGTAGATATTAACTACAACTTTGATATCAGCAATAGTACCAGCAACAGTAAACAAATTACCGATTTTACAGCTTCAGACGCTACTCAAAACAAATATTTTAACCGCCTGTATCAAACCGACAACAACTACTCAAGGCATACCATTGGCATTACCTTTAACGACCCTTTAGTTTACCTGCGCAAAAAATTCAGTAATCCGTTTATACGGACGAATATCACGAATACCCTGGCCATATATGATTACCACGACAATGTTAATGTTGGCGATCTTACCTCGGCTACCGGTACTACCTATACCAATAACACGGGCCTTACCAACATTAGCCATTATAAAACAGTTGACGAAAAACCAGGGATCAGTTTTTCAAAGTACGGTTTTAAATCTCTGGACAACCGCTATCAAAAATATTGGAGTGCAAGCATAACGGCAACGGGGCAAATATACAGCCAGCGTAACAGCGCATTGCAATCGTTCCAAAATTTGGAACGTACCTGGCAGTATTTCATCCCTTCGGCAAGCATGGCGTATAATAACCAGCAGTATGGTGAGTTTAGGAAGGAGTACAGCTTAAGCTATAATACAAACGCACAGTTTCCAACGGTATCGCAGTTAGCGCCTTTAAATGATAATTCAAATGTGTACAACATTACTGTGGGTAATCCTACCTTAAAGCCATCATACAACCATAATTTTAATTTCAGGTACTCCTATTCTGACGAGAAAAACAAAAATCCTTTAAACGGCAGTGTGAATATTTCGGCAGGGTTTGTTGAGCATAATATTACAGATAGCAGTGCCACCGATGGCCTAGGCCGTACCATGCGCCGCTACATTAATGGCAATGGCAGTAAGTTTATAAACTATAACGGCAGCCTTAACAAAGCATTTAAGTTTGGCGACCAACAATTCCAGTTCAACGGCAACTCGGCAACCGGTTACACACGCTATAACTCCATTGTAAATAGCCGTACTTATGATGCCCATAACAGCTCGCTTAGCGCATCGGCAGTATTAATTTACAGTTATAAATCAACCTGGAGCGGCGGGGTGGGCCAGTATTTTTCGGGCGATAAAACTACACAAGTGGGCCTTACCACCAATACCTACTACACCTGGACGACAAATTTTGGTTTTGCTTTCGCGTTTCCGCGTAGCATATTTTTTAATACCCGGGTAAACTTTAATAACAGCAAATCATCAGCAGTAAAGGATAATGTGTATTACACTATCTGGAACGCCGATTTAGGCTATCGTTTCCTTAAAGGTGCCGAAGCCGAGATCAAACTATCAGCGCTCGATTTATTGCACCAAAACAAAGCCATCTATAATTATGCCGGCAACAATAGTATCACTACCAGCACAGCCAATGTATTACAGCAATACTTTATGCTAACGCTGGCTTATTACCCGCGTAAGTTTGGGTTGAAAAAATAGTTTGCAGTTTTAAGTTTGCGGTTGGCAGTAGTAAGAGTATCCCATGCCCACTGCCAACTATTAACTGCAAACTGTACAAGCGTGCCGTATTGTCACAATTACGTGTCGCAACTGCCTTTTTTTCCACAGTTGGGTAATTTCATTCCTTAACCAACTAAACTATTACCCGTTACGTATATCAAATAGGGAGTTAACCACGTTATCAAAGTAAAACTTGGTCACGGCAGGTTAATTTTTGCTGATAAATGTTGCATAAAGTTTAACTTTTAATAGATTGCACATCATAATAGTGTCTGTTTATTGTTAAGGGCGAAAGTTGGCAACAATATTGTTGATAAGTTAGAAAACATAGCGTTTCAAGTATAAAAACAATTTAATATATTGGGACGTATAATTAGGAGTATATATGGAAGCAAAATTTTCGCCACGGGTTAAGGATGTGATACAGTACAGCAGAGAAGAGGCCTTACGCCTTGGGCATGACTATATTGGTACAGAACACCTTTTGCTTGGCCTTATCCGTGACGGAGACGGCGTAGCTATAAAACTGCTTAGAGAACTAACAGTTGATACAGCAAGATTACGCAGGTCTGTAGAAGACGCTGTGAAAGGAACTATAGGAACTAACGTACATATTGGCAGCATACCATTAACAAAACAAGCCGAAAAAGTATTGAAGATAACTTACCTTGAAGCTAAAATATTTAAAAGCGATGTAATAGGTACCGAGCATTTATTGCTATCTATTTTGCGCGATGAAGATAATATAGCATCACAAATACTGATGCAGTTTAATGTTAATTACGAGGTGTTTAAGGGTGAGGTAGAATCGCATAAAAACAATATTACCGATGAGATGCCCGGTTCATCAACCGGTGGAGATGATGATTTTAAAGAGGAAGAAGCATTTAATCAGCCTAAAAAAGTATCAGACATTAAATCAAAAACACCGGTGTTGGACAACTTTGGTCGCGACTTAACCCGCGCTGCCGAGGATGGTAAATTAGACCCGATTGTAGGCCGCGAGAAAGAGATTGAGCGTGTATCGCAGATCTTATCGCGCCGTAAAAAGAATAACCCGATTTTAATTGGTGAACCCGGTGTTGGTAAATCTGCCATAGCCGAGGGTTTGGCATTACGTATCGTTCAGCGTAAAGTATCGCGTGTGTTGTTTAACAAACGTGTGGTAACTTTAGACCTTGCTTCATTAGTTGCAGGTACAAAATACCGCGGCCAGTTTGAAGAGCGGATGAAAGCCGTTATGAACGAGCTGGAAAAATCGCCGGATGTAATTTTATTTATTGACGAGATCCATACTATAGTTGGTGCAGGTGGTGCCTCAGGTTCGCTTGATGCATCGAATATGTTTAAACCGGCTCTGGCTCGTGGAGAGATCCAATGTATTGGTGCCACTACTTTAGACGAGTATCGCCAGTATATTGAGAAAGATGGCGCTTTAGACCGTCGTTTCCAAAAGGTAATGGTTGAACCGGCTACGCCTGAAGAAACTGTTGAGATACTAACCCGTATTAAAGACAAATACGAAGAGCACCATGGCGTAACTTATACAGATGAAGCCATTGCTGCCTGCGTTGCCTTAACTACAAGATATATTACCGACCGCTTTTTACCGGATAAGGCTATTGACGCTTTAGACGAATCAGGATCGCGCGTTCACTTAACCAATATCCATGTTCCGCAGGATATACTGGATATTGAGAACAAGATAGAGCTGATAAAGGTTGAGAAAAATAAAGTAGTACGCAGCCAGAAATACGAAGAGGCCGCGAAACTACGCGATACCGAAAAGCATTTATTGGAAGAGCTGGAGCAAGCCAAAGCAGTTTGGGAAGCCGAAACAAAATCAAAACGCTATACCGTAACCGAAGATAATGTTGCCGAGGTGGTATCTATGATGACCGGTATCCCGGTACAGAAAGTGGGCCAGGCAGATAGCCATAAATTGCTGCACATGTCTGAAAAGATAGGTGAGAAAATTATTGGCCAGGATGACGCGGTTAAGAAATTGACTCGTGCTATTCAACGTACCCGTGCCGGACTGAAAGATCCTAAAAAACCAATTGGTTCGTTTATTTTCCTGGGCCCTACCGGTGTTGGTAAAACAGAGTTAGCCAAAGAGCTTGCCCGTTTTATGTTTGATACCGAAGACGCGCTGATACAAATTGATATGAGCGAGTACATGGAGAAATTCGCGGTATCTCGTTTAGTAGGAGCGCCTCCGGGCTATGTAGGTTATGAAGAAGGCGGACAGCTTACCGAAAAAGTACGCCGTAAACCTTATGCGGTAGTTTTGTTGGATGAGATTGAAAAAGCTCACCCGGATGTGTTTAACATCTTGCTACAAGTGTTGGACGAAGGTCAGCTAACTGATTCATTGGGCCGTAAGGTTGATTTCAGGAATGCTATCATCATCATGACATCAAACATTGGTGCGCGCCAGTTAAAAGATTTTGGTCAGGGTGTTGGTTTCACCACCAATGCTAAAAGCACACAAGCTGATACGCACTCAAGGGGTGTTATTGAGAACGCTTTAAAACGCGCTTTCGCTCCCGAGTTTTTGAACCGTGTTGATGATGTTATTGTGTTTAACTCGTTAGGCGAGGAAGAAATCTTCAAGATCATTGATATTGAGTTAGCCGCTTTGTTTGGCCGTGTTAACGCGTTAGGCTACAAAATCGAATTATCTGTAGAGGCTAAAAAATTCATTGCTGAGAAAGGATACGATTCGCAATTTGGTGCACGCCCGTTAAAACGTGCTATCCAAAAATACCTGGAGGATCCAATTGCCGAAGAAATATTAAAAGGCGAATTGCACGAAGGCGATACCATGCTGGTTAATTATAATAAAGAAACCGAAGAGATAACCATCTCTGCTAAAAAAGCGTCTACTAAAAAGCCAAAGCAAGAAGAGCAAAATTAATATAAGCTAAAAAAGCTCGCCAGTTGGCGAGCTTTTTTAGCTTTAGTGGGGTGTCATCCTAAGCTCCGTCGAAGGGTGAGCGTAAAGGCCCTCACGCATGCTTCGAGAGCCTCAGCATGACACCCGTTTTTAAGCATCATATAAAAAATAAAAAAAAGTAAACTAAACATTAAACCTTTTCGTTCTACAAACATCTTACAGATGTAAAAAACAACAAATACTATGAAAAAAATATTATCAATCGCATGCGTGGCCCTTGTAGTGGCAGCATTTGTGTCTTGTAAAAAAGAGTATATTACCAACGTTACTCCAAATCAAACGTACATTACTAATCCGGCTATCCAACCAAGTGCCTGGAGTCAAACTAAAGATGGCAAGGCTGATTCGGTTGATATCGCACTTCCGTCGGGCGTTCAGTTTTTCAGTAAGACTGATGCCACCTTGGTTTATTTCTCGTTCTTTAGCGGCGTGTACGAACAAATTCCCGAAGTTTATAATGGCACATCATACAGTTATTTTCATTATGTAAATAACAATATCTTGCATTTGGTAGTGTATACACAACCCGTTAATGGCGGTGTCCCTGTTAAACCAACTTCGGCTATAACTGTGAAATTGGTTTTGATACCATCAAGTTAAAAATGTCAACATATATTACAAAAAAGGCTAACCGAGAGGTTGGCCTTTTTTGTTGGATATAATTTAAGAGACGCATATACTAATTATTGCTAATTTTATTAAATGAGACTAACCTCTATAATGCTTTTATGTTTGCTGATGTTAGCATCAGTAAAATCCATAGAGACGATACCACCTGTTGCAAAAAAACTAATAGAAAGCTACCCTGATTTTATCATCGGCTTTGCCGACAACAACCTATTATTTAATGACAACACCAAAATGCTTTGGGACGACGGCATTAAAAACAAGACTATCAATCAGCTTTTAGAACAGCCGGATTTGGAGGACATGTTCAGCCAAAAATATGTTACGGGTGCGTTAGCTGCATTGCCTGATCGGAATTTTGATCCCGGTAGGATGCGTAACGAGGCTTTCTTTTTAAAAATGTACGGCGCTACAAAACAAGCTGTAAATCAAAACCTAACTACAATTACCTGGTGCCCTAAACTGGTGAGCCAAAAGATCTCGGTGACAAAAGTGAATGGGGTTGATAAGCAACTATTGAAAATCTCGGCAGCGCTTGATCAGCATCCCGAACTAAGAAAATACCTCACTGAGATTGGCGGTACTTTTAACTGGCGAAATATTGCGGGCACCAATCGCCACAGCATGCATAGTTTCGGAATGACTATGGATGTGAATACCAAATACTCCGACTATTGGCAATGGAGTTGCAAATGTAAAACCGAAGAAACGCCTGTGAGATATGTAAACCGTATACCACAAATCATAGTTGATACGTTTGAGAGATATGGCTTTATTTGGGGAGGTAAATGGTACCATTATGATACCATGCACTTCGAGTATCGACCTGAACTAATAAACCACTAAACCTTAACCGATGAAAAGTATTGCAGTTGTATTCCTGGTGCTGATGTTGAACACCGCCACCGCACCAGATACTATTTTAATCCGTTTTAAAACCCCCGACGGATATATTCAGCAGTTAGTTAACCCCGGAAGCTTTGGCGAATGGCTGCAAAACCTTCCCCTGAAACCAGCCGGTACGCACACCAAAATTTATAGTGGCGCTATTGCCCGTACTGATGTTTACACCGCCGGAGTTATCGATATGAGCATAGGCACACAAGACTTGCAACAATGTGCCGACGCGGTAATGCGCTTGCGCGGCGAATACTTCTATCAGCAGAAAAGGTATGAGGCCATATCCTTCCATTTTGTAAATGGCTTTAAGTGCGATTATGTGCACTATGCCAATGGCTACCGTTATAAAAACGGCAAATGGGCGCTTATAGCTAAAAAGGATTACGGCTACAACACTTTCATGAAATACATGACACTTGTTTTTGGTTACGCCAGCACCTTATCGTTAGAGAAGGAGTTGAAGCCCGTAACCAACCCTAACGATATAAAAACCGGAGATGTGTTTATTCGTGGCGGCTCGCCGGGGCATTGTTTTATGGTGATGGATGTGGTTGAAAGTAGCGCACATAAAAAGCAGTTCCTGCTGGCGCAAAGCTTTATGCCGGCACAGAACATCCAGGTGCTGCAATATGGGTCGCCATGGTTTAGTATGGATAAGCCCAGCGATATTGCTTATGGTGAATTGATAAATGCGAAGTATTTGAGGCGGTTTGAGTAGATCCTATTGCATAAACGGTTTATCCGTTACGAAAAATGCCCCACAAAAAAGGCCAACCCCAAGGTCAGCCTTTTTATATCCAATTCCGAAATCGAAAATCCGACTTCCGAAATAAAATATTATTTCTCCATCTGCTCAATAACAGCTTGCGTAACCCCGGTGAAAGAGAACCCGCCATCATGGAAAAGATTTTGCATGGTAACCATTTTGGTTAAGTCAGAGAATAAGGTTACGCAATAATCAGCACATTCATCAGCACTGGCATTACCCAACGGACTCATTTTCTCTGCATAATTAATAAAGCCATCAAAACCTTTAACGCCTGAGCCTGCGGTTGTACGGGTTGGCGATTGCGATACGGTGTTGATACGCACTTTCTTTTTGGTGCCATAGTAGTAACCAAAATTACGCGCGATGCTTTCTAACACAGCTTTGTTATCGCTCATGTCGTTATAATCAGGGAATACACGTTGTGAAGCAATATAAGTTAAAGCAACAACTGATCCCCACTCGCTTATTGCATCCATTTTCATGGCAGTTTGCAATACGCGGTGTAAGCTTAATGCTGATATATCAAAACCCTTGTGGGTAAATTCGTAGTTGTTTTCGTAATAAGGGATGCCTTTACGCACGTTAATGCTCATGCCTATAGAGTGCAAAATAAAATCAACCGGTCCGCCAAAGTGTTCCATAGCTTGGGTAAATAAAGCTTCAATATCCGCGGCAACAGTAACGTCGGCAGGGATAACCGGGGCCTTAATTTCGTCGGCCAATTTATTTATGGTACCCATACGTAAAGCTATGGGAGCATTAGTTAATACAATTTGAGCGCCTTCTGCATAGCAATGCTGAGCGGTTTTCCAGGCGATAGAGTTCTCATCTAATGCGCCAAAAATTATTCCTTTTTTGCCTTTTAATAAATTATAAGCCATGTTTTGATTTTTGTTTATAATGCCGACAAAGGTATGATTTTATTGAATTACAATTAAATATAAAAAGTCTAACCCTTCCTGTCATCTCGAAACGTAGTGAGAGATCTTATACGCCTCGCTAATAATCGCACGTATAAGATTTCTCCCTCGTACCTCGGTTCGAAATGACAAACTGGATTATTTATTTTGATAAACAATCAACATCGTCAAATCGGCATCGCCTGCCGGTTTTAAACCGTGGCTGCTGCCGGGCAGGGTTAATATAGCGTCGCCGCTGGTAACGGGGAAGCTTTTGCCATTCATCTGCATTTCGCCATTGCCGCTGATGATGTAATAAATTTCTTGTTCTCCCTGTGGATGATAGCCAATGGATGACCCGGGATGCAGTACCCGTTTACGAAAAACCGTTTTAGCATCCTTAAATTTATCAAAGTACGGGTAAGCGGTAGTTTTACCCCCGCCATTATGCGGACCGGCACCTTCGGCTACTATGTCCTTTTCGTGTTCTAAGATGTAGCCTTTATCTTGCTGCGTAAACGTAAATCCCGCCAGGAAAATTAAAGAGAACACCAATGCGGTGATGATGAAAGTAGGGAGGTGGAA
>JACMRC010000083.1 GCA_014376655.1 Mucilaginibacter sp.
AACGGCAACATTATTAGCGGCAAAAGCGATGATATCTCTGTGCCTGCCGGCATCTTCGGGTCATTTAGCGATGCGCCGGGCGGCTTTAGCGAAGAGATAAAAGAAGTAACCTTCTCGCCGGGTTTTGAGTATGTGTACGATCAACAGTTTGCGCTTCGCGGCGGATACTTTTATGAGAATGCTGCCAAAGGTGGCCGCCAGTATCTTACTTTGGGCGTAGGCTTAAAGTATGACGTATTCAGGTTCGATTTCTCCTACCTGGCTGCCAGCCAGCAAAGCAGCCCGTTGGCTAATACTTTAAGATTTAGCTTATCCTTGAACTTCGGGGCTAAAAGATAACATGGGTAAGGTAAGGGTAGGTTTTGGGTTTGATGTACACCAGTTAAAAGAGAATCATCCATTTGTTTTAGGGGGAGTTGATTTGGAGCACCATGCCGGTGCCTTCGGACACTCGGATGCCGACGTACTGCTCCACGCCATTTGCGATGCGCTATTAGGTGCCGCCAACCTGCGCGATATAGGCTTCCACTTTTCTAACACCGACGACCGCTGGAAAGGCATAAGCAGTTTGAAGCTATTACAACACGTTATGGTGCTACTGCGCGAAAAGGGGTGGGAGATAGGTAATATCGACGCGATGGTATGCCTGGAAGCACCTAAGATCAACCCGCATATCCCTGCCATGAAGATCCACATCGCTACCGCTGCAGGTATTGATGAGGATGATATCTCCATTAAGGCTACCACCAACGAAAAGTTGGGTTTTATAGGCCGCGAAGAGGGTATTGTTGCCTACGCGGTGTGCCTGATAGAGCGGGTGTAGTGTTTCACGTGTGTGTGACACAGATGAAACAGTTGAGACACTTTTTCAGATCAATTAATTGGTAATCAATTGTTTGCAAAAAATGAGTGAAACAAAATGAAACACATTTTTGCAGGTAACTATTTTAAAATTAAATAGTTATGGAAATATTAATTGTTTGAACACGCAATTGATATAAAATATTCAATGTGTTGATTATTAACTACTTGATTTTTTTGCGCTGTAATAATCGCGTTATTTTGTAATTGTTTACAATTGTAAAGGCACAAGCAGGCTTTGCCGCACCGCCCGACATGCTTGCCCCATTACCACATTTTATCACACCATTATCTATCATAATCACAGTATATCACACTTAATCACACGCTATCACGCGTTTTTTACCGGTTTTTATGGGCACTTTCATACCATAAGCAACAACGATAGGTTAGTCGAGATGCAAATCAGGGGCAATAGCATTGGCTTTTAGTAACAAAACATCACCAAAACCTATATTCTTCTATTTCTATAGCGCAAGTCTTAGTGGAATGGAAAAAGCGATGGCCTGACTTGTGCTTTCATCTACAATGCTTTAATTTAGCTAAACCTTACCATGAGCAATAAATACAAATTCGAGGATCAGGAATCATTATATTTTATCACATTTTCTGTAGTAGGATGGATAGATGTATTTACAAGGGCCGTCTATAAAGATATATTACTTGATTGCTTTCGCCATTGCATTAAAGAAAAGGGACTTGCCATACACGCCTATGTTATAATGAGTAACCATGTCCACATGATAATTGGCCGAAAGGGCGAACCGTCTTTGTCAGATATCATGCGCGACTTAAAGAAATTTTCGAGCTTTCGGATCCTGCAAGAAATTAAACAAAACCCTCAAGAAAGCCGAAAAGAATGGCTGCTTTATTTATTCGCTAAAGCCGGTAAACAAAATAGCAACAACAAAAATTATCAATTTTGGCAGCAGGATAATCATCCTATCGAATTGCATCCAACACGTAACCTGTTTGATCAAAAACTAAATTATATTCATCAAAATCCGGTTACTGCCGGGTTGGTAAATAGTGCTTCGGCTTATGTGTATAGTAGCGCAAGCAATTACGAATTTAATGAAGGAGTATTACAGGAGGTGGAAGTATTGTATTAGTTTTTGCCCCAAGTAAAGCACAAGTCAGGCCATTACTCGGCCCTTCGCGCTAAGACTTGCGCTATACGGGGCCTTTCGCGCTAAGACTTGCGATATATGGGCTTGTTGCAACAAGTATTTTGACACACTACACTATTTCAGTCTTTTATAGATATTCTCTCTATCGAATTTAATTTTTGTTTCTTTCAAACTACCTTTGGTAAAAGTACTGCTAATAATAGGTATTAATCCATTCTTATATATTAGATATTTAATTTTGAAATAGGTAGCGCCCTTTTTGCCATGAGCATCATCTTTACTTTTTATAATTAAAGTATCTTTTGAAATACTATAAACACCTTGGTAAGTATATTGCATTTCACAACTGTAACTATACGTGTGATGATTTAATCCTAATTCTATTTTGTCAAAACACCCATCTGCGACTTTGCTTTTCCAAATAGAGTTAACCAATTTATCATGACTTTGCAATGCAATGATGTTAAATATTGCTAATAAAAGAGTTTTCATTTCTTATAGAGTTTATGTCTTAAATAATAATTACCTTTAAAGTAGGTTGACACGTTGTTTATAAACTTATTAGACTCTCTTCACTTCCTATTCCGGACTCGTCGGTATGACATCATGTTGAAATAATTTGCAAGTTTTAATTTAGCTAATTTGTTTTAGCTGACTAACAGCTATATTGCAGGTCGCTTATTACTATTACTTCTTCCCCATCGCCTTAACATTCCCCGTACGCTTCAACACGCCCCACGCATTTAATTCACCTTTAAGGGCTTTACGCAACGATTTAAACAGGATATAATACATCAACTGGCGCCATACAAAACGTTGGGGGATGATGTAGACCAGCTTCTTGTAATCTTCCTTCTCCATCCAGAAGGCTATGGTGCCTACGATGAAATCGACCAATACAAAAATAACGTAGTAAACCACTATCCGCATCGGTTTATCGCCAAACAGACCAAGCACCATGAACAGGTCGGCTAACGGCGAAAAGAGTGGAAGTATGATCTGGAAGATGAGGATATTAGGCATCCCCACCATACCAAAGAATTTATATTTTTTGTTGAACAGTGCGCTGCGGTTTTTCCAGAAACTTTGTATTACGCCAAAGCTCCAGCGGAAGCGTTGTTTTAGTAGCGCGCTTAGTGTCTCCGGCACTTCGGTATAAGCAATGGCTTCGGCGCAGTTTTTTATGATATAGCCTTTTTTAAGAATGCGCATGGTCAGGTCGCAATCCTCGGCCAGAGTATCAGTAGTAAAGCCACCCGCCTGGAACACTGCCGACTTACGGAATGCCCCAATAGCACCCGGAACAACCGTTATACTGTTGATCAGATCGAACGCGCGGCGGTCCATATTTTGCGAGGTGATGTACTCTATCGACTGCCAGCGGGTAATAATATTGCCCTCGTTACCAACCTTAACCGTGCCTGCAACAGCGCCAATTTCGTCATCGGTAAAGTAGGTCATCAGGTGGTAAATAGCATCGTCTTTAAGCTGCGTATCAGCATCAATACAAACCACAAAATCATGGCGGGCATGCGTAATACCAAAGTTTAATGCCGATGCTTTGCCGCCGTTAGGTTTGGTTAACACCATTACCCGCGGATTATCGCCATAGGCCGCATAAACCATATCATAGGTTTTATCCGTCGATCCATCATCAACAAAAATGATCTCGAAGTCTTTATACTCGGTTTTTAGCAGGCTTTGTATAGTTTTTATTACTGTAACTTCCTCGTTGTAGGCTGGTACGATAATACTTACCGGCTGCAGCTGCATTTTGGTTAGGCGGGTGCGATATTTTGTAAAGCTGCGGTTCTCGGTATATTGGCGTACTGCTAAAATACCTATTAACACAATACGCCCAATAGCCAGGAAAATGGCTGATAGGAAAACATACAACAATAACCAGTTGATATAATAAAAAGTAACAACAAATACATCGGTTAATGATGTGCTTAGCCATAGTCCATTTTTTACCGGTGGCATCAGTTCGTCCTTGTTTTTATCCAGGATATCGGCTATGGTAGTAAACTGGTAGCCGTGCGTTTTAAAATAATGGATTATTGCGGGCAGCGCTTTTACCGTTTCTTCGCGCGTATCGCCACCGGCATCGTGCAATAACACCATCGACCCATTCTTGGCCTGCCTTATAGTACGGGCAATAATGCTGTCGGCGGTTACACCGGGCTGCCAGTCCCACGGGTCTATCGACTCGCCAATGTTTATATAGCTTTGCTTCCGGCTTTCGGCAACCGGTATAACCTCTGCCAGGGTTTGCGGCTCGGCATCGGCATTAAAAGGTGGGCGAAACAGTATGGTGCTATGCCCGGTAACCGACTCGATGAGTTTACGGGTTGAGTTTAGCTCCAGGTTTACGCGTTCTAAACTTACGGTTGATATATCGGGATGGAAGAAGGTGTGGTTGCCAATTTCAAATCCTTCGTCATAAATGCGTTTAAGCAGCTGGATATTTTTTTCGCCCATTGATCCTACTACGAAAAATGCCGCCGGCACCTTTTCGCGTTTTAATATGTCTAAGATCCGTGGGGTAAAATCAGGGTCGGGGCCATCATCAAACGTTAAAACTATTTTGCCCGGCTTGTAACCATACTTGCGGATAACATATTTGGTAGGCAGCTTAATATAAGTTTGGTTGGTAATAACATAGTTTATGGTATCCAATTTAACGTCGATCTTTCCCTCAACCGGTGTGGTTATCAGGTCAAGCACTTCGCCATCACCTTCGTAGTTTATCTTATTGTTTAAACCAACATTGGTAAGGCGTTTTACATCTATACCGGTTTTTCTTAACGAATCTATAGCTAAGTTCTTTTGAAAAAAGCTCCACATACGTGGGTCCTCGCCACCTAAACGCCATAGTGCTACGCCGCCTGTATCCCAATCATCAGCCATGCGGATGATGTTAAAATTGGTAGCTGCGTCGGTAAAATAAACGGTATGTAAAAGGCTATCGGTGCCGGTGTACTGATAATGCAGGTTGGCTGATACAGGGTCGTAAACTATTTTGCTTTTATTTTCGTGAGCGGTACTAATAGCAGTTTGGTAGCCAATAGCTTTACCAACGCTATTCTCGGGCCAGTCAACCCCGCCGCCAAATACGGTTAAAATAACTTTTTCGCTGGGTATGCGTGCACATACCTCGTCCAGTATTTGTTCTACCCAATGCTGATTTGATATATCGCCGGCATTACTATCCTCTGTATGCTGGTTAATAGCCATTACAAACAGGTAGTCATTATAACCCTGCAGGCGTTCTAAGTTAAATTGCTCATCATCCGGTATTACGTTTTGCGTTACCAGTAAACCTAATGGATGCAGCGTGTTATAAAGCTCCTGCTCAAACCTAACATACTCGGGCGCGTTACGGTCCTTTATATCAGCAAAGTCAAGGTTTATACCCTGGAGCTTGTATTTATTTAACTGGTTAACAATACTGCCTATAAATATAGCGCGCAGCTTTTTGCTTTTTATAATACGGTAAATATCCTTGCTATCAAATCCACCCGTATTATTGCTTGAGTTTACATAATTGGATATGGTAACTAATACCGGCTTTTTATATTTTTTATTGAGGTTGATAAGCCCGGTATCAATTTTTGCCTGTATAGAGTCAGCATCGGGCTTAATTACAAAACCTTCGGTAACTATCATATCCAGGCGGGCAATATGCTCTACTAAAGAGTTATAGGCCTGTGCTTCCCAGGGGCGGTAAAAGCCGGCGTTAATACGGTCTTTATTATTGGGATGTTTGGCGCGGTATAAGCTGCGGGTGCGCTCCAGCTTTTGGATCTGGGCCTTATCAATCTTAAAATCTTTAAACTGCTTTGATGCCTTTAGTTGCTCAAGCTCTTCTTTAGTAAGTTTTTTAGCAACCGGGTTTAAATTAGGCAGACTGGGGTATTGTTGCGACGTTATGGTAATTACCGACCCTACCACGCTACAAACCAAAGCGATTAGTATTACACGGCTAAGCCATTTAAAACGGTTCCATCTACCGGGGGTATCAGTTTGAAAAACCTGCTTGTCAGCCATTAATTTAGTAAAGATTTAGTATTGTGAATAGCCTACTTAAAGGTTTTGTCCGGGTCGATATTCGAGAAATCAACTCCGCACTTACAGTTTTCGCCGCAACCTTTTTTTGCAAACAAATTTCTATACATCAACCTGCCAACGTAAAACACGGCGGCAGCAAATATGATCAAAATTAATATTGCCTGGATATTCATGGTCACAAAATTAATACATTTTATTAAGAAACGTATATGATAGTATGATTGATATAGGAGTTATGTTTTTTTACTCTAAAATGTTGGCAGTAATAAGCAATAGTATTGACCTGATAATTATATTTTGTAAATTAGCATAATATGGAAGTTACGGCGGAATTAAGGGAACGGATTTATAGCTTATCGCCTGATAAGTTGAAGCAGTTGGAGCGCTTTGTGAATTTTTTGATGGAAGAAACAAAACAGAAGAAAAATGTTGAAGATAGCACCCAAAAAAAGGATGAAAATAATAGCAATACAGAAAGTTGAATTAGATATTGAACAATGAGCACAGATACTTTGATTGATAAAATAAATAAGCTTCCCTCTGTAGTAAGTAAAGATCTGAATGATTATTTGGATTTCCTTAACACGCGTGACACAGCAGAGAATTTAGCTATTAAAAAGTTAATTAAAGAAGAAGATATAAATGTATATAATGCTAAAATACCCCTAAAGCCGAAGCTGAAAAGGGAGTTTGGAGGGCTTAAAGGATTTGTAACTTATATAGCTGACGATTTTGATGCTCCATTAGAAGATTTTAAAGACTATATGTAACTATGCGGTATTTGATTGATACCCATGTGCTTATTTGGTATTTGGAGGGAAATGAACAACTTTCGAAGAAAGTCCGGGAAGAGTTAGATAACGAAGAAAATGTTATTATAATTAGCATAGTATCGTTATGGGAGTTAACCATTAAAACCGCAAAACACAAGGAAAAAATTGGGTTTAAAATTACCTTGTCCGAAATAGAATCGTATATATTTGAAAGGGACTTTATGTTATTAAACATCACATTTAATCATTTGTATGTTTTAGAGAGGCTGGTGTCACCAAAGGATCATTCTGACCCTTTTGACCGCTTAATTATAGCCCAGGCAAAATCAGAAGACTTAATAGTTCTTTCCGTTGATCGCCGCTTTGCTGCCTACCCCATAAATGTTATCTGGTAGTAAAATTCTATCACTTATTACTTTATCCTTCCAAAACCTTTAAAAAGCCATATATTAACCTTACCTTTGCGCCAAATTTTAAAGGCATTTCATGCAAAAAATAAGAAACATTGCGATCATCGCACACGTTGACCACGGCAAGACTACTTTGGTTGATAAAATTCTGCACAGCTGTGCAATCTTCCGCGAAGGCCAGGAAACTGGTGAGCTGATATTGGATAATAATGACCTGGAACGCGAACGTGGTATCACCATCGTATCTAAAAACGTTTCGGTAATGTATAAAGATGTTAAGATCAACATTATTGATACACCTGGTCACGCCGACTTTGGCGGCGAGGTTGAGCGTGTATTAAAAATGGCCGATGGCGTTTTAATACTTTGCGATGCATTTGAAGGCGCTATGCCCCAAACCCGCTTTGTAACGCAAAAAGCTTTGGCTTTAGGCTTAAAACCTATTGTAGTTGTAAATAAGGTTGATAAAGTAAACTGCCGCCCCGAAGAGGTATATGAGCAAATTTTCGAATTGTTCTTTAACTTAGAGGCTACAGAGGATCAGTTGGATTTCCCGGTAATTTACGGTTCATCAAAACAAGGATGGATGAGTACAGACTGGAAAGTACCTACTGAAGATATATTCCCTTTGATGGATGCGATATTAGCAAACATCCAACCGCCGCCAATTAGCGAAGGTACTTTACAAATGCAGATCACGTCGTTAGATTATTCTTCATTTGTTGGTCGTATCGCGGTAGGCCGTGTTGCTCGTGGTGTAATAAAAGAAAACATGCCGGTATCGTTAGTAAAACGCGATGGTACTATTCAAAAAACACGTATAAAAGAGTTATATACTTTTGAAGGCTTAGGTAAGGTTAAAGCTACCCAGGTTGAGGCCGGCGATATTTGCGCCGTTGTAGGTATTGAAGGTTTTGATATTGGCGATACCATTGCCGATTTTGATAAACCTGAGCAATTGGAAGTTATCCATATTGATGAGCCTACCATGAACATGTTGTTCACCATTAACACTTCACCATTTTTTGGTAAAGAGGGTAAATTTGTAACTTCTCGTCACCTACGTGATCGTTTATACAAAGAGATGGAGAAAAACCTGGCGTTAAAGGTTATTGAAACTGAGTCGCCTGATTCATACCTGGTTTATGGCCGTGGTATTCTTCACTTATCAGTATTGATCGAGACCATGCGTCGCGAAGGATACGAGCTACAAGTTGGCCAGCCGCAAGTTATCATCAAAGAAATTGATGGTGTTAAATGCGAGCCGGTTGAAACACTGATTGTTGACGTACCGGGTGACGTTGCAGGTAAAGTTATTGAGTTGGTAACCCAACGCAAAGGCGACTTGTTGATTATGGAGCCAAAAGGCGATTTACAGCATTTAGAGTTTGATATCCCTGCGCGTGGTATAATTGGTTTACGTAACAACGTATTAACCGCTACCGGTGGCGAGGCTATCATGGCTCACCGTTTTAAAGCTTACGAGCCTTGGAAGGGTGTTATCCCTGGCCGCTCAAATGGTGTATTGGTATCAATGGATACCGGTAAAACCACTGCTTTCGCTATTGATAAATTGCAGGATCGTGGTCGTTTCCACATTGATCCGGGAGTTGATGTTTACGAAGGACAGGTATTAGGCGAGCACATTCGCGATAACGATTTGGTTATTAACTTAACTAAAGGCAAGCAGTTAACCAACATGCGTGCATCTGGTAGCGATACTAACGTGCGTATTGCACCTGCTATCAAGTTCTCGTTAGAAGAATCAATGGAATACATACAAGCTGACGAATACATTGAGGTTACCCCGCTAAGTATCCGCATGCGTAAAATATATTTGAATGAAAACGAGCGTAGAATCAACGCTAAGAAATTTCAATCTTAATATTTGACGACAGATTTGTTAGAAAAGAGCCACAATTTTGTGGCTCTTTTTTTGTTTATGTATTTACCAGTATATTTACAACTGCGCGATGATGAAAAAGTATATTTTCTTTGGTTTGATTTTGCTGGCAACGGTTGGGCTAAGCTCTTGTAAAAAAGAAATAAAGTCTACAGATATTTGCCTGCACGATTCATCTATAGATTATATGAAGCGTTGGGGGATTTTAACCATACAAACTGACGTTTTTGAAACCACCGGAGCCGTTAAAAGCCGTAAAGTTATCTACCCAAACGGATACTTCCAGATTAACAGCGATTTTACTTATAACCTGTTTAGTGATGATGCCCCTGTTAACGGTAAATGGAACATTAACAAAGCCTGCGAATTTGTGCTTAACCCAAGTACCAATAAGGAGCGCAAATTTGCAGTTATAGAGCTGTCTGATGATACTTTAATATTGCGCCAAACCGTAGGTCATACAACTATTACGCAGCGTTACGCAGCCTTTAAATGCCCCAATTTGGCCAGCCTGCAATTTAGATGGGATAATGCCTTTACCCTGCAGGCCCCTTATGGCACCGACACTGTTTTTAAGACCGTACGATTAAAACAGTCGGGTTATTTTAAACTGAATACCGATGCCAGCTATAACCTTATTTTAGGTGCATTTAATGGTGTACCGGCCCCGCCGCCAGCAACCGGCAGCTGGGGCATTGCCCAACCTGGCTGTTTAATGGTGCTGGATAAAAACAAAACCAACGAAAGATCGTACGAAGTGCAGAAGGTGAATACAGATTCGTTAGTGATATGGCAAAAAGATACTGTTAAGAAACTTAACCAGCTAAGGTATTATTCAAAGCATAAATAACTCCGCTTTTCATTAATTTTTATAACCTGTATAAAAGCAGTAAATTAGCGGCATGAAAGCTAATGACCGGCTAAACCC
>JACMRC010000084.1 GCA_014376655.1 Mucilaginibacter sp.
CGGGTATAATTTTGACGAGGGTTTATATGCCGATGCAGGGTTTAAATATGTTCATCAAGGCTTTCGCAAAGATCCGGGCAGTTCGCAGCAGGTTATATTGGGCAGGGCATTGGGGGCTCGGTCTACACGTTTTAGCTATACCGGCGATTGGGTAAACGCAATTGATAAAGCAGACGCTGAAATAGCGATAAAAGCATATTTCCCCAACGTTATAAATTTCTTTGGGCTGGGTAATCAAACCCCATTTAATAAAACCGGGGAATATCTTGATTATTATCGTGCCCGGTTTGGTTATTATACTGCTGACGCTACTTTACGTTTTCAAAACCTTGCAGGTACTACCAGTTTAAGAATAGGTCCGTCTATGCAATATTATCACTCTATAACCAATAACGATCCGCATCTGACAGATAATGCCAGCCTTGTACATTCATACGATAGTACATCTATCAATAAAAACAAAATGCATGTTGGCCTTATAGTTACTTATATTAATGATAAGCGGAATAACAAAATACTTACAGACTGGGGTGTGTATGTAAATGTGAGGATGCAGGCTTATGCAGGGTTGGGCAATTCGGCCCGTACTTTCTTCCAGGCTATTCCGGAAGCAATTTTATATAAAAGCGTTGATACCAAGTCAAACTTCGTGATATCAGAAAGGCTTGGCGGCGGCATAACATTTGGCCAAACAG
The DNA here is from genome assembly GCA_014376655.1 of Mucilaginibacter sp. Classification (GTDB taxonomy): domain Bacteria; phylum Bacteroidota; class Bacteroidia; order Sphingobacteriales; family Sphingobacteriaceae; genus Mucilaginibacter. The sequence goes on from JACMRC010000084.1 coordinate 696, forward strand.
CCTTCTACCAGTCTATGTTTTTAGGTGGACAAGATAATTTAACAGGTTTTAAACAAAACAGGTTTGCAGGGCAGCAAATGTTATATAATAATATAGAAGCGAGGATAAAGTTAAGCGACTTCTTTCCATACATAACCCCGGGCCAATTTGGCTTTACCGCAGCTTATGATATTGGCCGCGTATGGGTAAAAGGCGAGACATCAAACGAATGGCATCACGGTTTTGGCGGCGGCATGTACTTTTCGCCGTCAGACATGGCATTATTCAAAATTAAAGGTGGATATTCTAAAGAAGGATTTTATCCTTATATTAACTTTAGTGTAACGTTTTAAATATGCGCAGCAAGGTAATTCATATTAGAGAGCAGGTACAAATTAAAAAATTTGTTAATGAACATTTATCGTTTAAACCTTTTGTTAATTACCTGGAGAAACGCGTTAAAAATGAAAAAACAATCAAGGCCGAGTTTTATCAGCTGGTTCTGAATAAATTTAAGCAATACCCGTTGCTGAAAACTGATCACATAGATCCAAAAGAGGCAGCCAATTACCCCGGGATATTAGAACTTGTTTATACGATACTATCGCCGACTATAGAGGACGAGAAAGAACTTATCTGGGCGCTAACCACCCCTACCAGATCCAAAGTAATTTTTAGTACCGATGCTTTTTCCGGATTGGTAACCCAACAAAGCAAACTGAAGAAATCTGACCGAATTACCGACAATGACTTCAGGCAGATACAATTAAATTTTGTGTACCGGCTAATATTGCAACGGTTATATAATTTTCCGGCAGAGGTTAATGGCGATGCCGTTTACGCGCTGCCTGACGCTAAAACAAAACTCATCAAATATTATAGCGTACACGTTGATAGCCGGTTTATTGATATAATTCATAGCCAAACACTGCCCGATATAAGCCCCGAAATTATTGAACCTTTCATTTACGAAGGCGCAGATACTGCATTACTTAAATACATTATCCCGCTGGATATGTTTACCCTGCAAGGGTTCTCCATAATAACTATGGAAGATGTTACCGCTGATCATTCTATAGAAACCATACGCCTCGCGCTGATAAATGCAGGGCATAATGACCTATATAACGACGTTATAAATTCATTAAAAACATTGGCCGGAAACCCCGCGATTAACTTTGGGTTACTCCCATTTTTGAGAGTAAACGGTGGGTTAATATTTGACACGATAGAGTGCGGGAATAGTTTACTGGTGAAAAAGTTAAGAGGTAAAACCGAAACTCATGATGATTTCAACAAATTCATAAGTACTTACGTTGAAAAACCCGAGGCGATGTTTTTTAATACGCTGTCCGAAAAAAAGATAGCACAATATCCCTTTTTAAAAGCCCTTAAAAAGGCGGGCATAACCTCATTAGCTATATTGCCGGTTTTTTACAACAAGCATTTAGCTGGCATACTGGAGATTCATTCTACACAAAAAATAGTCTTTTATGAAAAGCTGCTTTCCCGGATGCAAACTGCAATTCCGTTAATATCTCAACTATTACATAATACTGCCGAGCAATTAAATGAGCAGTTGGAAGAGGTAATAAAAACAAAGTTCACCACGTTGCAACCATCTGTGCAATGGAAGTTTAATGATGCAGCGTGGCAATATTTGTTAACAGGGCAAAAAAAAGAAAAACCAGAAATGCAGATCGTTTCTTTCCATGATGTGTACCCACTATATGGTGCTATAGATATCAGGGACTCGACCATCTATCATAACGAGGCCTTAAAAAATGATGTTGAAATGCTGAAAGCTATTTTAACAAGGCTTGTACACGATTTTAAAGGCGTAGTTTCAAATAAACGATTAACAGCTACGCTTACAAATAAATATGCTGCTTGGTTAAAAAAAATAAAAGGATTTGAGAAAGCCAACGACGAAACACTGCTTAAAGAATATCTGCACCACGTGGTTTCGCCTTATTTGTCTGCACTAAAAAGTAAATATCCTGCTACACAAAAATTAATTAAAGTTTATGAAGATGCCATAGGTGAAAACGGTGAAGTTTATAAACAACGCCGTAACCTGGAATTGTCTGTTAAAATGATTAACCGTACGCTGAGCAATTATTTTGATCAGGCGCATGCCAGGCTTCAGAAAATTTATCCCTGCTATTTTGAAAAATTCAGATCAGATGGGATAGAATATGATATTTATACCGGGCAGGATATAACGCCCACAGTACCTTTTAACGACAGGCATTTAAAAGATTTCAGACATTGGCAATTAAAAGCAATGATTGATGTCGCCACGCTTACTAATGCTTTGCAAATAAAAATGCCCGTACTGTTGCAAACCGCTTCACTTATATTTGTTCATTCCAGCCGCATAGATATTTGCTTTAGGAACGATGAACGGCGTTTTGACGTGGAAGGCTATTACAACATAAGGTACGAGGTTATAAAAAAACGTATTGATAAGGTAAGAGTTAAAGCAACTAATGAGCGGCTTACCCAGCCTGGTAAAATAGCGTTGGTGTATTTTAATGATGCAGAGGCCGGAGAGTACATAACACTTATTAAAGAGTTTCAAAAAACTGGTATCTTAAAAAAAGATATGGAATTTGTAACACTCGAAAACCTTCAGGGTGTTACTGGTTTAAAAGCGCTTAGAGTTAGTATTATTTACAAATAGTTATCTTACTAACAAATTACTATTTATGCTGTTATGCTTTAGTATTTAACGTCACCCCATGTATAATAACCGTATTGCCAAGCTAGTTATTTTCTTTTTTATATTAGTTTTTTCGTCCGTAGCTGCTGTAGCCCAAAACAACTCAGACAGTATAAAAATTGCTGCTCACGCAAAATACGATCACGTTAGCCCAGCACGCAGGGTGTTTTTCGGACAAAATTACCGGAAGGTTTGGGGCTTACCTGTAAACTTAAAAGTTCTGCATCTTGCCACAGAAAAAGGCGGGCTAAAAGTAACCGAAACCGGAGGTGGCAACCAAACCCGATCCTTGCATTTACAAGATAGCGCCGGTAACAAATATGCTTTACGTTCTGTAGAGAAATTCCCGGAACGCGCACTGCCTAAAGATGAACGACATACCGCCAAAAATGATATTTTAAAAGATGCGGTGACAACTTCCAATCCATACTCAGCCTTAATTGTGCCGCCATTGGCCGAAGTACTTAGCATTCCGCACAGCGACCCGCAGATAGTTTACGTAGGCGATGATGAAGGATTAGGCGAATACCGGAAAGACTTTGCTAAACAGGTTTATTTGTTTGAGCAAACAGAAGCGGCAGGCAAGAAAGTTATTAAAACAGAAAAAGTAGAAGCCAAACTACTGGAAGACAATGACAATAAAATAGATCAAAAATTACTGTTACGCGCCAGGCTGCTTGATATTATAATGGGCGATTGGGACAGGCATGCCGATCAATGGCGCTGGCAAAAAACCGACCTTGAAAAAGGTAATTTATACACACCTGTACCACAGGATAGGGATAAAGTGTTCTATTCTACTTCTGGCATATTCCCTTGGTTTGCAGCAAACCAAAAGCCACAGTTACAACCCTACCGAAATAAAATAAAAAACATAGAAGAGTGGAACTTAAACAATGTTTTTTTTGACCTGCAATTTCTTAACCAGTTAAGCCAGGCGGATTGGGAGGAACAAATAGCATATATACAAGGTAAATTAACAGACCAAGCGCTTGTTGAAGCAGTAAAGTTAATACCGGGTAATGTGTACGCTATTGTTGGCAAAAAAACTACAGCAACTTTAATTGCACGGCGCAATAATTTAAAACATAGCGGGCTTGAGTATTATCATTTCCTTGCCAAAAGCGTTGACATCGCTGCGTCTGACAAACGAGACGATTTTGAAATTAAAAAACAACAAAACGGATCGATCTATGTCGGTATTTATAAGTTAAAAAAAGACGACACGCGGGCCGATACCATTTATAAGCGCACTTTCGATCCAAAAGTTACTGAAGAAATAAGGCTGTATGGGATGGATGGTAAGGATCATTTTACAGTAACCGGTTCTTCATCGCCAATTAAGGTACGAATGATTGGCGGTAAAGGCGAGGACAGCTTTACGGTAGATAGTTTGACAACAGACAGCCACAAACTATTCATTTATGATAGTTCTGACGACAAAAACAGCATATCTGCCATAAGGGGCACACACATTGAGCTATCAAAAGACACTAACATTAATAAATATGATAAAGAGGGTTTTAAATATGACAAACTCTTACCAAAGATTGGATTAGGTTATAATTCAGAAGATGGCGTTAGGTTACAAGTAGGTTATGGTATTGAAAAACATGGTTTTCGCGACGATCCTTATACATCTAAACAAGATCTTTCAATAGGCTACACATTATCCAAACGCTCATTTATTTTTACTTACCTGGGCGATTTTAAAAATGTTATTGGTAAAAACAGTTTATTAGTAAACGTAATATCACGTGGCCCGCGCAACGTAAATAGCTTTTTTGGTTACGGTAATGAAACTTCTTTCCCAAACACCGGCGCTAAAACGTTTAACTATTACCGCAACAGGTACGATTATGCTATAGCAGACGTAAGAATATATCAGCAACTTAATAAATGGCGCATTAGTGAGGGTTTGGTGGGCCAATACTACACAAGTCAAGCTACTGATAATACCAGCCTATTTTTTAACGAATATAACCAGGCACACCCCACCGAGAATTTGTTTTCTACTAAAATTTACGGTGGTGCCGTGCTGGGTATCGAATTTGATACACGTAACAGTACTACCTATCCCACTAAAGGCGTGTTATTTAGCACAAGGGTTATGGGGCTGTCAGGCCTCAATTTGTCGGGCCATAAAAATGCACAGTTGTTTTCTACTTTTACTTTTTTCCTCAACCCGGGCAATGACTCCACTTTCGTAATTGCCGACAGGATAGGCGGTGGTGTATTTGCAGGCAATGGCGAGTTTTTCCAGATGATGAATTTGGGTGGGCCTTTTAGCTTACAAGGTTTTCATACCAGCAGGTTCATTGGCAAGCAAATGCTTTTTAACGATCTGGAACTTCGGTTGAAATTATTTAAATTTAATACTTATCTATTTCCGGGCACGCTGGGTTTAATTGCCTTTAACGACACCGGCCGTGTTTGGTTGCCAGGCGAAACATCAGACACCATTCATAATACGTATGGTGGCGGGTTATTTATCACGCCATACAGTAAATTTATTTTGTCAGCCGTTTTAGGCCACGCCCCTGCGCCCGACGGCACCTTGCTTTATTTAGCTGCAGGGTTTAGATTTTAAGGAGTATAACTATCTTTTTACAAATTGTCTAAAGTGTAAAAGACGCATAAAATGCGTCGATTATACTCACCAACACTTGGCTTAATGAATTAAGTTTAGACCTTATCGCTATATATATCACTTATTTACCTTCAGTACACATTTGATTAAGTATCTTTGCAGCTTATGAGGCAATTAAAGATCACCCAATCCATTACCAATCGCGAATCACAATCTCTGGATAAATACCTGACCGAGATTGCAAAAGTAGACTTAATTACAGCGGAGGAAGAAGTGATACTTACACAAAAAATCCGTGAAGGCGATCAAGTAGCGTTGGAACGCCTTGCAAAAGCAAACCTTCGTTTTGTAGTTTCTGTAGCTAAACAATATCAAAATCAGGGTTTAACTTTAGGTGATTTAATTAATGAAGGTAACCTTGGTTTAATTAAAGCAGCCGGCCGTTTTGACGAAACTAAAGGATTCAAATTCATATCTTATGCTGTTTGGTGGATACGCCAGGCAATACTTACTGCTGTTGCCGAGCAATCGCGCATTGTGCGCTTACCGTTGAACCAGGTTGGCTCGCTTAATAAGATCAGAAACTCATCATCTAAGTTAGAGCAGCGTCTTGAACGTGCGCCTACGCCGGAAGAAGTCGCCGATGATTTGGAGCTTAGCGTTGATAAGATCACAGATTCTATGTCTAATGCCGGTCGTCATATCTCTATGGATGCACCATTTATACAAGGTGAAGAAAACACTTTGCTGGATGTGTTGCAAAACTCTGAGGCAAGTACTGATAGCGAACTAATGACAGATTCTTTAAGCCAGGAGATCAGGCGTTCACTTAGTTCGCTGGCCGAAAGGGAACGAGAGGTTTTGGTTTTGTTGTTTGGTTTAAATGGAGTAGCCCCGCATTCGTTGGAAGAAATAGGTGAAAAATATGATCTGACCCGCGAACGTGTCCGTCAAATCAAAGATAAAGCACTTACCCGTTTGCGCCAGGGCACCAAATCTAAACTTCTTCAATCGTATTTGTAAGCAGGTGTTTTTTAATTAAGCGATGATTATTTCATTGCTACTATCTCAAACCTGCGTATAACAGGTTTATTGATGGTATACAACTGGTTTATTAATAAATCCATTTCTTTTTGCCAGGCATCGCGTACGCTTTTAAATCTTGCTTTACGGTAGGTAGGTAAAGCCATGGCTACAAAAAAGTCTTTGCGGGCATACTTCTGCAATGAATCTACCGTAGCATCACCATCATTATTTAACAAACCTTTGGGTTTCATTATAGAGTATTGCATCCAGTAATATTCGCGCAAGCGGCGTTCAATTTCCCAGCGCTCTTCGTTTAGTTGCATTACTGCTAAAGCCTGTTGGTATTGCGGTGTGATCTTTATAGTAGCCAGGTTTATGCCCTTATTAAGGTCAGTTGCAGTATAAGTGCCAATGGTTTTATCGTCTATTTTTAAGAGATACTTATCCCCTTTCAGCCCTTTAACTGATAATAGCTCCTGGTTAAATTCGTTGGTAAACGGTATCACTTTTAATGATTGATATTGCGTTTTGGCCGGCTTACCCCACCCGCTTGGGATGGTATCCATTGGATAAGGCAATGATTTGGCCAGGTAATTAAACTTAATTGTTGATGGCGTAAAATTGGCATTAGTTATCGAACAATTACCGCCTTGGGTAGTTTTTGAAGTTGAGTTTATAGCTATATCAGCAACCTTTGTGTTGGTAAACCCCTGTGCTTTCAGGAAGATATAGGCCATTACCATTTGCCCATCGTTACTCGGGTGGATCCGGTCGCCGTTTTGAAAACTGAATAGCGTATCGGTTTGTTGTTCGTGACTGGCAATCTGTATCATTGGGGTGTTAAAGTCCAGGTAGTTCCAATTGTTTGAGGTGGCCGCCTGTCGCTGTGCCGCAGCTATATTCATTATAGCAGCGTTTTTACCAATGAAGGGTGCCGGTTTTATTTTTGAAGTTTCGTCGTAGGGTGATGATGCTACCATCACTATTTTAGTCTCAGGATGAGACTTTAGTTTTTGTTCTATCAGCTTAAAACTTGTTAATGATTTTGCTACGCGCACATCGTAAACAGAATCTGCCTTTTCTTTTTTCAGGTATTGATAACCGGTATCATTCATCCCGAAGGTAAGCGTTACCATAGTTGGCTTGTGTGCGAATACATCACTGTCTA
>JACMRC010000085.1 GCA_014376655.1 Mucilaginibacter sp.
CATTGATTCCAAACACAAGCCCGGTGATTGATGGCAAAGTAAGCATCAGTATATTTTCTAAACACCTGCAATGGCTTAATTATAAAGATATGGCTGCGCTGGCTGCGGAGATTGGCTATGACGGCATTGACCTTACTGTACGTGCCGATGGCCATGTAAAGCCAGAACGGGTAAAAGACGACCTGCCAAAAGCAGTAGAAGCTATTAAACAATCCGGGTTGAACATCTACACCATTACTACTGATATCCGCGATGCGGATGAGAAATACACAGCCGATGTTTTACAAACAGCCGCGCAATTAGGCATTAAAAACTACCGCATGGGCTGGTATAGCTATGATGCCAAGCTGGATACCATGGCCAACATAGCTGTTATAAAAAAGCGCATAACAGGTATAGCTGCTTTAAACAAACAGTATAAGATCCATGGCGACTATGAGAATCATACCGGCCAATTTGCCGGTCCGCTTTGGGACCTGTGGGAAGTATTAAAGGACCTTGACCCCGAGTGGATGGGTTGCCAGTTTGATATCCGCCATGCTACGGTTGATGGTGCCGAGGCCTGGCCCGTAACGCTCGACTTGCTAAAAAATCATATCGCCTCAATAACCGTTAAAGATTTTGAATGGGAGAAAGTGAATGGTAAATGGGTAATTAAAGATGTACCGCTGGGTCAGGGGATGGTTGATTTTAAAAAGTATTTAGCACAGCTAAAAAAGCTGGGGCTAAAGCGCCCCATAACACAACATTTTGAATACCCCCTTGGTGGCGCACAAAGCGGAGCCATGCCTACAATACCTAAAGAGGATGTAATTAAAGCTTTTAAAACTGATTTGGCTACTTTAAAGGGAATGTTGAGGGAGAGTGGGTTGGTGTAACTTCTTTTTGTCATTTCGAAACGCAGTGAGAAATCTTAAACGGGCGCTTAGTTGCAAGGCGTATAAGATTTCTCCTCGTACCTCGTTCGAAATGACAATTTTATTAAAATTCCGAAATCGAAAATCCGACTTCCGCAATCACATAATATTCTCTAAATACTTATACCCACTTCCCGTGTTCAGCAGCAATACCTTCTCGCCTGGCTGTATCCATTTATTGGCTTTTAGTTTCTTATAAGCTTGCCATAATGCGGCACCTTCGGGTGCGAACAGCAGGCCCTCGGTTTTGGCTATTTCTTTTACGGCGGCGCTCATTTCGTCGTCGGTTATAGTTATGGCGTTGCCGTTACTTTGACGCAATACTCTTAATATTACTTTATCGGCATAAGGCTTGGGTACACGTAAGCCATTGGCTATAGTAAAGCCGCCGTCGGTAAAATCAGATACCGTTTGCCCGGCATGAAACGCTTTAACAATGCCATCGCAACTTACTGACTGTACAGCCACCATGCGTGGGCGCTTGCTATCTATCCAGCCCAACTGCTCCAACTCGTCAAACGCTTTCCAGATGCCTATCAGGCCCGTGCCGCCGCCGGTTGGGTAAAATATAACGTCGGGCAGTTGCCAGTTAAATTGCTCGGCAATTTCATAGCCCATAGTTTTTTTGCCTTCCAGGCGATAAGGTTCTTTAAGCGTAGATACCTGGAACCAATTGTTTAGCGCAGCCTGTTCATTTACCAGTTTGCCGCAATCGCTTATGTTGCCATCTATCTCTACCAGTTGCGCTCCGTACAGGTGGCATTCGTCTTTAAAAACTTGCGGCGTTTGTTTAGGCATGTAAACTATAGCTTGTATGCCCGCGCTTGCCGCGTAGGCCGCCAATGCGCCCCCTGCATTGCCCGCTGTCGGTATGGCTACAACTTGTATCCCTAATTCTTTTGCTTTGGATACAGCGGTGCTTATGCCCCTTGCCTTGAACGACCCCGTCGGGTTGCCCGACTCGTCTTTCCAGAACACTTCATTATCGCCGGTAAACTTTTTAAGATTTTTAACAGGTAATATCGGTGTAAAACCTTCGCCGAGGGTAACGATGTGTTTCTCATCAATTACCGGCAAAAACTCTTTATAGCGCCACATGGTGGCAGGGCGGCCAAGCAATATATCTTTACTGATGCCGGTATGCAGGTCATATTGGGCAAATAAGGTTGATGCGCAATTAGTGCATACCGTATTTACAATGGCGGCATTGTGTATGGTTCCGCATTCGGGGCATTTTAAATCTGTCAGGAATGAGGCCCGTTCCAGCTCAATGTTGTTGATCATTGTTCTATGTGATTTTTATTTCCAACTCCTGTTACCTCCGGATGGTAGCGAACTGCATGTACTATACGCTGGTTTTATTTTTTTGGTTGTACACACCGCTCTTCTTTTGATAACTATTATTATGTTATTTATTTTGTGGCGAAAATATCGCCTTCGTTCCAGGTTGGTTTTGCCGGGTCCTGCGCTATTAGGTATCCTATTAAAAAGTTTAGTTGCGCGTAGGTTTTACCGGCATTAAAATCAAAGATCCCGTTAATATCATCCTGCGGCTCGTGGTAATATTTTTCACGCCATGGCGCAACCAAGTCATTCATATTATTTTTACCATCGGCTGTTTTGCCACCG
>JACMRC010000086.1 GCA_014376655.1 Mucilaginibacter sp.
CCGGATGGGGTGGTTACCACTTACGCCGGTAATGGTACAGCGGGGCTTGCAGATGGGCCTGGTACAACAGCCCAATTTAGTCATCCAACATTATTAGCTTTTGACCTGGCAGGGAACCTGTTTGTTGCAGATTCAAACCCATTATTGCCGGTGTACGAGATACGCATGGTTAACAGGTTAGGCTCGGTAAGTACCTTTTTAAAGGGGACATCTAATAGCGGGGTTATTAACGGGCCTGCAAGTACGGCCTCTGTAAACCTTGCAGACGGTATGACATTTGACCCTGCGGGTAACATGTATATCGTAAATACAGGCGCGAATATTATAAGTAAAGTAACTTTTAATAAATAGCAAACCTACATCTTTTCATCATAATTAATGATAAGTCGCGAAGCACCTAAACCCTGTGCGGCTTACTAATTTAATTCAAATAAATTGGCCAGTAGTTGGTATGATTTCAATCTGTCGTCAAAATCTTCGGCAATGGTTACTGCAATAATTTCATCAACACCATAGCTTTCTGCTAATTGGGTTAAACGCTCTTTAACCATTTTAGGTGTGCCTGCAACTACGCGCTGGCGATTGTAGCGGATCCGGTCCTGCTCGTGCAAGGTGTATTCGGTATCCTTAACATCTTCATAACCAAATGGCGACAGGCCAAGGCCTTTTTCAAACTGTATAAAGCGGTAATCCATAACAGCTTTATGCTGCATAACTTTCTCCTCGTCTTCACTACAAAAAACAAATATGGCCATATTGGCTTCGGGGGCGGCTAAATCCTGCGAAGGTTGAAACTTATCTTTATATAATTGCACAGCTTGCGGGCCGCCAACCGGGTTAATAAAATGAGCAAAGGCCAAACCCATGCCAAAATGTGCGGCAAACAAGCCACTTTGCCCGCTCGAACTTAACAGCCACATAGCCGGTACTGTTTTTACCTGCGGGATAGCGCGTATTTTTTGTTGAATAGTTCCCGGAGCGGCCGTATCATGAAAATAGTTACGCAAATCTGCCAACTGTTCTATAAAATCTTGCTCAGCAAAATTGTTTGAGGGGTTTAGTATAGAGGCGGTAATCCGGTCGGTACCCGGCGCGCGGCCCATGCCCAGGTCAATACGGCCCGGTGCAAGGGCTTCCAGCATCCTAAAGTTTTCTGCAACCTTTAGCGTGCTGTGGTTAGGCATCATTATACCGCCCGAGCCGATACGGATGTTGGTAGTTTGCGATGCCAGGTAAGCAATTAAAACCTCGGGAGTAGAGCCTGCAAGGCTGCCCGTGTTATGGTGTTCTGATACCCAAAAACGGGTATAACCCAATTGGTCGGTGTATTTTGCTAACGCGATGGTTTCCTGTACAGCTTGCTCGGCAGTAATACCCTTGCGGATGGGCGATTGATCAAGTACGCTTAAGCGGATTTTATTTGTGTCCATAATTATAATGAACACAAAAGTACTTACCGGGTTGGCGTAAATGTAGGTGTAGCTTGTATTATGGCATTAAGTTTACAGACAGGTGTTATTTTATAGAATAACTAATAAGCGGGCTTTCGGTTACACCGCTTGAATTTATGTGGTTTACGGTGATAGTATTTACTATACCTACTCCTTTAGCAATATAAAAATCTATGTCCTGGTAGGTGGCGTATCCTGAGCCAAGATCATATTGCATTTTTAATTTGGTATGTATAACATTGGTATATGTTTTACCACCGGCTGTATAACTTATCCCGGTTTCAGCTACCTGACCAATTATCTGCGCTTTAAATCCGTTAACCAGGCCACTATCGGTTATTTTTTCTGTCCAGGTTGTTCCTATGGCTATATTGTCTTTTAAATAGGTATACTCTATAACGGCGTCAGGAGTTATCATATTAGTACGATAGGTATACGTATCGTTATCATGATAATAATAGGTATAGCCTTTTTCACTATCAACTGTTGTATTGGCAGTATAATATGTTTTGTTATTTATTTTTATGGTAGAACCCGTCAGGGTAGTTTCCTGCTGTTGTGTTACTACTGTAGGGGCCGGTTGACCGGATATGGTGACCGTATTTGTAGTAGTATATTTCCACGTAGTACCTTTCGTGGTAGGCTGATAACCACTTGCCGAGTTATTAACTTCGCCGGTACCAGGGGTAAAGCCGTCGAAGTTAGGTGGGTCGGTTTTACAGCCTAATATAAATAAAGCTGACAAAAAAAATAGGGCTATTTTTTTCATACGGTATTAGCGTGGCAATTAGTTGTGTATTAGTTGTGTATTAGTTGGTTTATTAAATCTAAGATATTAATTTATTATAAAAAAAATAATATATCGATAAATTTAGTTCGATTCAAAATGATATAAGAATACTACAGCGCCGGAATAGGCTGGTTTTTTTTCGCCTTCTATCTCCATAGTAACACCTATAGTAGCTTTTGTTACGCCGCGTAAATTTATAATGGCATCTAACTTTGCAATTAACCTTACACGGCTGTTTACCGGTACCGCAGCAGCAAAACGGATATTTTCTATGCTATAGTTTATCTGCATTTTTAGATTCTGCACATCGGCTATCTGGTGCCAAAAATAGGGAAGTAATGATACTGTTAAATAACCATGTGCAATGGTCGATTTGAAAGGGCTTTCAATTGCCGCACGCGCTTCGTCTGTATGTATCCATTGGTGATCAATAGTAGCCTCGGCAAACATGTTTATCTGATCTTGGGTGATAGTATGCCAGCCCGATACGCCAAGCTCTTTGCCCAGGTGCGATTCAAACTCGTCGTAGTTTTTTATAATTATCATAATCAGGTTATGTTGCAGGTTCACAGCAGGTGTGAGCGTATAAAAGTAATAAACCTAAATCATTACACCAACACTATGATGAAACAGATTTGACAACTTTTTAAAAGTTGTCAAATCTACATTGTGCAATTACTTAAACATATTCTTCAAAGCGGCCAATTTTACAGCCATATCCGTTTCCGGTTCGGGCTCTTTTCTTTTTTGCTGTTGATGATTGTAAGCCGGTTTTGAAGGCTGGTGCTGTTTCGCCGGCGCTACAGGGCGATTTTCCTTTTTAGGCTCGTCTGTCTTCATGGATAACGAAATGCGCTTGCGGGCCACGTCAATTTCTGTAACCGTTACGTCAACAGGTTGTTGTACTTTCAATACCTCGTTAGGGTCTTTAATAAAACGATTGGTGATCTGGCTTAAATGAACCAGTCCATCCTGGTGTACGCCTATATCAACAAAGGCACCAAACGCGGTAATATTGGTAACAATGCCCGGGAGCTTCATGCCGGCTTTCAGGTCGGTAATACTGTTAACGCCTTCGGTAAAGCTAAATGCTTCAAACTTTTCGCGCGGGTCGCGGCCGGGTTTAGCCAACTCGGCCATA
>JACMRC010000087.1 GCA_014376655.1 Mucilaginibacter sp.
TAGAGAAGGATTTTTTTGGTAACGATCAAAAACCTTTTGACTCGGTAAGTCGTGGTGCTATAACAGCATCCGAAGAAGGGATATTTAGCAATAACAGGGCACGCAGTGCAAAATTAAGGATAGCAATTAAAAAGTAGTATGACGAATCGTTTACGCACAGATATTCCGGAGGAGATGGTTGAAAGCGAATTGATCGTTGAGGAAAAAACTGTAAAGGAAATTCCGGAGAACTTTTTGACTAAATTTTTATCAAACGGTTTTATTGCTGCTGATGAGGCTACCCGTGCTTTGCCATTTGTATTGTTCCTGGGTTTGCTGGGTATGATATACATAGGCAACCGCCACCTGGCCGAAAAAAATATCCGTGATATAGATAAGCTAAGCAAAGAAGTACACGAGTTAACGTGGGAATATAAAGTAACCAAAGCCGACCTGGCCTATAAAAGCACACTGTCAGAAGTAGCAAAAAGGGTAGATACTTTGGGGATTAGAGAGTCAATACAACCGGCGCAAAAAATTACCATCAAGGAGGATGCTACACAATGAGTATCAGAACCAACATATTGCTTCGCGTTTACCTGGCCTTTGGCCTGATAGTGCTGTTTGCGGTAGCGGTAATTGTGCAAATGTACCGCCTGCAATTTGTACAGGGTAATAAATGGAAGGCAATGGCATCTAAAATGTCAACCCGGTATGAAAATATTGAAGCTTCGCGTGGTAATATCCTTTCGGTTGATGGTAGCCTGTTGGCAACATCAGTACCTGAGTATGAATTACACATGGATATGTTTGCCGGTGGCGTTGCCGACGATAAAGCGTTTTATGGCAAGGTAGATTCTTTGGCGATGAAATTGGCCGAGTTGTATCCCGATAAATCAGAAACCCAATACTCGCGTATGCTGCGCGATGCCCGTAAAGATAGTTCGCGCTATCAGCTGATACGCCGCAGGGTAACTTTTACCGAGTTAAAGAAGATCCGCAAGTTCCCCATCTTTAGGCTGGGTAAATATAAAGGCGGTTTAATTGTAATCCAGCAAAACAAAAGAATTTTGCCGTTCCAGTCGTTAGCCGCGCGTACAATAGGTTATGTAAACGAGAATGTTAAGAACCCGGTTGGTTTAGAGGGCGCTTATGCCAGCTACATTAATGGCGAAAACGGCAAGCGTTTAATGCAGCGTATTGCCGGTGGTGTTTATGTGCCGGTAAATGATGACGAGGATGAAGTAACCGCAAAAGATGGTGCTGATATTATATCAACCATAAATGTAAACTTCCAGGATCTTGCACAAAAAACGCTAAAGAAACAATTAGATAGTTTACAGGCTGACTTTGGTACTGTTGTGCTAATGGAAGTTGCAACCGGCGAGGTAAGGGCCATTGCTAATTATACACGTGGCAAAGATGGCCAGTACCAAGAAAAATTTAATTATGCGATTGCTTACGAGGCCGAGCCGGGTTCAACTTTCAAACTGGCATCCTATATGGCAATGCTGGACGATAAGAAAATTGATACCGGCAAACTGGTAGATGTTATGCATGGCGGTCCATGGGAGATCCGCAACCCGCGCAACGGTAAGGTGGCCTTAAAAATAAAGGATGCTGATGATGAAGGTGGAGTAATAAGCGCCCGTCGTGCTTTCGAAAAATCGTCGAACATTGGCGCTGCCAAACTGGTTACCGCTGCCTATGGTAGTAACCCGTCAGCATTTACAGATAAATTATATGCCTGGCATTTAAACGAAAAAAACGGATTGCAAATTCCGGGTGAAGGCAGGCCTCTAATTAAAACGCCAAGCTCAAAATACTGGAACAATCTGCAAAGTTTGGCGCAGATAGCTTACGGCTACGAGTCTAAATTATCGCCACTGCAAATGCTGACTTTTTACAACTCGGTAGCTAATAATGGCAAAATGATAGCACCGATCTTCGTAAAAGAGATTCGCCAGATGGGTAACACGGTAGAACGTTTTCAGGCAAAGGTGCTTAATCCGCAGGTATGCTCGCCCGAAGCTTTAGCTAAAGTTAAAGGCCTGTTGGAAGGCGTTGTTGAAGAAGGTACCGGTAAAACCCACATCAAAAATAAACTGTATAGTGTTGCCGGTAAAACAGGTACCGCGCAAATAGCTAACGGCGCGTTAGGTTATGGCGCAAAAGATGCGCACCAGGCATCGTTCTGCGGCTATTTCCCGGCAGATCATCCTAAGTATTCTATGATCGTTGTTATCAGTAACCCCCGTGTGGGCCTGCATTTGGCGGCATGGGTGGCTGGTCCGGTTTTCAGAAAAATCGCAGATCGCGTTTACGCCAGCGATATCGAAATAAAACATCCTGCGCCTACTCATTTTGTAGGTAATACAACTATGCCAAAAGTAAAGCAGGGCAATTTAGCTGCTTTAAAGCAGGTGTTTGGAAAATTAGGTGTTAAGCCGCTATATGCGTCAACAGGTGCACCCGGTTTAGATACCAGTGCAGGTTTGCCATTTGAAGAAAGTAAATATAAAACCGGCACTGTGCCGTCTGTAACAGGCATGGGTTTAAGCGATGCATTATATGTGTTAGGGAATGCGGGTTATAAAGTAAGTGTAAAAGGCAGCGGTGTTGTAACGGCACAATCTGTAACAGGCGGTAGTGTTATACCAAAAAAATCAAGAATTACCATAGAGTTGCAATGAGAAACCTGAGCGACATATTAACCGGGTTACCATTTACCGAGCTGCAAGGCGCGGCGGACGTAGAGATCAGCGCTGTAGTGTTTGATTCGCGCAGGGTTGTGCCCGGTTGTTTGTTTGTTGCTGTAAAAGGTACGCAGGTTGA
>JACMRC010000088.1 GCA_014376655.1 Mucilaginibacter sp.
AAATGGAAAAATTTTGTAAAAGATAATGCCTTAGGCGGCATACAGGTTTTTGCCGACAATGACTGGCGTTCTGCTTTTATAACCAGTTATGACATTCATAGCATCCCGCGGTTTATACTACTCGACCCCGAGGGCAAGATCGTTTCGGCAGATGCGCTTAGGCCTTCAAACCCGGCATTACAGGCGCAATTAGATACGCTATTAAAGAAAAATAACTGATCAACATATCAGCGTTGTTTTGTTAAACATTGTTAAATATAGCCGTGTTTAAGAACCGAAGCTTTATACTTGGATATATTATACCTAACCTGTAATTCATGAGAAAAGTACTTTTTTTAATTATAGCCTGTTTAAACATACAGGGTGTATTCGCTCAAAAAACAATTACCGCGCCGCGCGTTGGTGCAAGTAATGTAAGCGAACTTTCTATAGAAAAAGTATTGTTAAGCGATACATCCACTTTGCTTTTCTTTAAATCAACGTATCCTACAAATACGTGGTTCCGCATTTCGTCCGGCAGTTATATCAGCACTAAAAGTGGCGAAAAACTTGCAGCGAGGTCGATAACCGGGATACCATTTGATAAAGAATACTACACTAAAAAAGAGGGGTCGTATTTTACGATAGCCTTCCCCCCTGTCAACTCAAAAACTGCCCTGTTAGATTACTTTGAAGGTACTTGCGACGGCTGTTTTAAGATATTAGACATAGAGTTAGCACCATCTACCCAAAAAACCAAATTACCACCGGGCTTATATGCTAACTGGCTGAAAACAGATGGCAGTAATGAATGGGTATTGGGACTTGAAGCCAAAAAGGCGATCTACCAAAATCAATTTTGGGATTATCAAGTTGTTACCACACAGCAAAATATTTATAAACTTACCCTAAAACAAGGCAAAAAATTACTTTTGCTTAATGTCCAATTAACAAATGATGGAAGATTGATTGCGTGGGAGAATGATAAAACCAAACAGGTTTTAGCCAATAAAATTACCGAAAAGGCATTTGTAAGAGAAAACGACCAGCCATTTACAACACCCATTGTTAAAAATGGCATATCGGTTTTAACCGGCTATATCAATAATTACTCGCCAAGGCTTGGTTTTAAAACCGGGAGTGTGGCCGTGAATAATGTCATCTCGGGCAAGCAGGAAAATTACCTTGTTGAGATAGCGCCCGATGGAATGTTTAAGTCGGAAATACCGATGCTGTATCCCGAAGAGTGTTTCCTGGAGATAGGCGATTATTTTGCAACAGTTTTTTTGTCACCTGACAAAAAAATGTTAGAATATATTGATCTGTCTAAAGGCGAAAAAGCGAATGTTTACATGGGCGACTACGCCTATGTAAACCGGGAACTGGATATGGTAAAACCTTTTAAAGAAAGGAACTTTAACGAAATAAAGAAAAAATCGCTTGTGCTTAAACCATTAGAATACCAGGCTTATATAACTGGGCAAAGAAACAAAAACCTGGCTACCCTTAACCGGTTAATAGATGAGCATAAAATAAGTTTAAAAAGCTACCAGGTTGCCGGCATGAACGTTAACTACACTGCTGCTATTGACATTTTAGAATACAACTCGGACAGGGACCGTGCGTACCGGGATGCCCACCATGTCAGCAATGATCAGGAAAAAACTATACCCGAAATAATGTTGGATTCGGTTTATCTAAGTTTTGTTAAAGGCTACCCGGTTAATGATGAGACATCTGTGTTGTCTGAGAATTACGACACATTTATTAATCGTATAAAATATGTTGACGCGGCATCGCAATATCATAACCTTAAGCTTATTAAATTTTTTATAGGAGCATTTAAGGATACACCGCCTGCTAACTATGAAGAAAAAGAAATATTGAACGCCTTGACCAATGGACTTATTTCAAATAATGGAGATGTCCTGGAAGATATATTTAAACTACACGGCAAAGCATTTGACCAGCTACAGGAAAACAGGAAAGAATATTTTAAAAGCGCCCCTAAAGATGCTTCAGAACCGCGTTCTGCTACCTTAAAAAGGATATTGGGCAACAATGTTGATTTTACAATTGATGTTATTAACGTGCAGGACCATGCCTTAATGATGGCGGCATTTCTTAAACCATTTGATAAAGTTAAGCTTGAGGAGTTAAAAGGGCAATTGGCTAATTTACCGGTGTACAACGCTTTTGTGAATTTTAACGACGGTGTAAAACAAAAAATAGAAACAAACAACAAAATAAAAACAGGCTACGTACTTAATAAAGTACCCAAAACTACCGCGGATAGTGTATTTAACGCGATACTAAAAAAGTACCGAGGGAAAGTAGTTTATGTTGATTTTTGGGCTACATGGTGCTCGCCGTGCCGGTCGGGGATTGAAGAGGTGGCTCCGCTAAAAAAAGAGATCAAGGATAAAAACATTGCCTTTATTTATATAACCGACCCGTCATCGCCAGAGGATACTTATAGAAAAATGATACCGGCTATAGCCGGCGAGCATTATAAATTAGGTAAAGACGACTGGAACTACATAGCCACAAAGTATAGTATTAGCGGCATACCGCGTTATATGCTGGTAGATAAACAAGGAAGAATTGTTAACGACAACTTTAGCCACGCAGGCAACGCTGATCTGAAACAAACGCTTTTAAAAATGGCAGAAGAGTAAATAGTAATTACAACAGATAAACTTATATATACGCCTGCACGTTAGTGTCTATCTTCCCCTCAATAACATCTGGCTGGATTATTACAAACTGTATACGCTTAAACTCTGATTTTATTTGTTCGCGAATGCGGTCTATGGAATCGTTTATTTCGCCGGTATTCAGATCTGGTTTAAACGCTATGATCAGCATCACCAAAATTTCTTCGGGCGATTGATAGGTTGACATGAGGTGCATTAGTTTCATAACCCCTTTATCCCCTTCTATTATCTCCCTGATACGCTTTTTAGTGTTCGTTTTTATACCCTCGCCCATTAACAGGCTGCGGCTTTCGCGGGCCAGTATCAGCGATACAAATATCAGTATCAGCCCTACTAACAACGATGCTATGCCATCTATAAAAGGTTTGTTTAAATGATGGCTTAGCCATAAACAAATGGCTACTATAAATAAACCTACCACAGCGGCGCTATCCTCAAAAAGTACTAAGAAGGTTGATGGGTCCTTACTTTTTATGATAGCATTCCACCAGCTTTGTCCTTCGCGCAGCTTATTAAACTCAATAGCAGCAACAACTAACGATGCACCTTCAAATAAAACTGAAGCAGCCAGTACTATATAACTCCAGGTGGGATCGCCCAATTCTTCGGGGTGTATAATGTGGGTAATGCCCTGGTAAACAGATACGCCACCACCTAACCCAAATATTAATATTGATACTACAAACGACCAGAAGTATAATTCTTTACCATACCCCAGTGGATGATATTTATCGGCTTTCTTTTTACTGAGCTTTAGCCCTAATAGTAACAGCAACTGGTTTATAGTAT
>JACMRC010000089.1 GCA_014376655.1 Mucilaginibacter sp.
AAGTTTGGCAGCAACAGCTTTACGCAGTTCAGGATATCCCGGTACCGGGGTATAATAGGTGTAGTTATCATCCATTGCCTTCTTAGCGGCTTCCTTAACGTGCTTGGGGGTATTAAAATCGGGTTCGCCAAAGCTAAGGTTGATAACATCGACACCTTTAGCGGCTAGTTCGCGGCCCATTTTGGCCATTTTAATAGTAGCTGATTCTGACAGGTTGTTGATCCTGTTACTTAATGCACTCATAGTATGTATTTTATTGTTTGCGGCAAATATAGAAATTCTATAGTAAGTGAGTAGTCTAAAAAATGAAAAGGTTTTAATACCAACAATTCCCACTTATTACGGTTGATATTCCTAAATTTGACGCATAATAAAGCCGCTTTGCACGAACAAAAAAAGATCATCCTTATTTCGCTTATTACCGGTATTGTATTAATGTTGGCTAAGTTTGGTGCTTACGTTTTAACTAACTCTAATTTTGTACTGACCGATGCTGCCGAGAGCGTGGTAAATGTTGTTGCAAGTTCGTTCGCTTTTTTTAGCATCTACCTGGCTGCCCTGCCACGCGATGAGAACCATCCATACGGGCATGGTAAAATAGAGCACTTTTCTGTTTTCATCGAGGGTGCGTTAATAGCCATTGCAGGCGCGGGCATCATCATCAAATCAGCCTACGGTATTTTTCATCCAAGTGTTATTCACGACCTGGTTATTGGTGCTGTAATCATTGGCTTAACCGGTGCCATAAACGGAGCTTTAGGTTATTACATGATAACAAAAGGCAAATCGTTACCATCAATAACCATTGAGGCCGATGGCGGGCACCTGCTTACCGATATGGTTACCAGCGGCGGTTTGGTTGTCGGGTTGTTATTGATCCATTTTACCGGGATTGCTATGCTGGATAGTGTTTTATCTATCCTGGTAGGGGGCTATATCATATTTACCGGGTACAAATTAGTAAGACGATCTGTAGCCGGTTTAATGGACGAAACCGACGTTGAGATAGTTACTACTGTGGTGCAGTTTTTAAATGATAAGCGCCGCGATGAGTGGATAGATGTACACAACTTCCGCGCACAAAAATATGGTAATGAGTTACATATTGATTGCCATTTAACACTGCCATATTATTTTGATTTGAACAGGGTGCATGAGGAAGTATCATTGGTTGATAAACTGATAAACAACGACGTTACCAAAACAGAACTATTTATACATGCCGACCCATGCCTGCCCAATTGCTGCCATTACTGCAACATGCCTAATTGCCCGGTAAGGGCCGAGGCAAAGACCGAAGATATAGTTTGGACAATGGATAGGGTTATTCGCAACAAAAAACACTTTGAATAATGTACAAGTTTAACGTACGTGTTTACGGACTCCTGATAAACGACAGGCAGGAAATATTAATAAGCGACGAGCAGGAGTATGGTATACAGTTTACCAAGTTACCGGGCGGTGGTTTAGAGTATGGGGAGGGACTGATTGAAGGGCTAAAACGCGAGTTTGTTGAAGAGTGCAATGTGGAGATAGAGGTTGTTAGTCATTTTTATACAACAGATTTCTTTGTAAAATCGGCCTTTAACGATTCACAGATCATCAGCATATATTACATTGTGAATAACCTGACATTGTTAGAACTGGCATTTAAAACCGTGGCCTTTGATTTTGCAGGCGAGGGTGAAATATTGCAATCATTTAGATGGATCAAACTTTCGGA
>JACMRC010000090.1 GCA_014376655.1 Mucilaginibacter sp.
ATCGTTCATTACTGCTCGGGTTTTATTGAGGAAGTCACCTTCAACGCCTAACGCATCGGTGTAGGCATCCAATACCTTTTTACCTCCCGGATGAAAGATAAAGTTTTTAATATCGCTTAGTTGTAAATTATGCCTGGTTAAGAATTCGGTAATATCCTGCTTTACATTCTCGTGTATGAAAGTAGGGATATCTTTTGAGAAAAGTACCTTAAAACCAGTGTCCTGAAATTCCCAGCCCATTACATCCAACGAGTCGTAATATAATTTGCTGCTGGAGGCGATATAATCAACTTTGTTGCCTGACCGGGTGTGATTATCACCCTTAATGATAACTGCCGCTATACCGTCCGAAAACAGGCTTGAGCCGATGAAATTACTCTTGCTATAATCGCTTTTGATGAGTGTTAATGAACATAACTCCACAGCCACTAATAACACTACAGCATCCGGATTAGCAATGGCCGCCATATTAGCCTTTGCCATGCCGGATACACCACCACCGCAACCTAATCCAAATAAAGGGCTGCGGTTAATATGCGGGTTCAATCGCATTTTATTAATGATCAACGCATCGATACTTGGTGTAGCCAAACCTGTAGTTGATACAAATACCAGGTCGGTAATATCCTCCTTTTTAACACCCGCTTTCGCAACGCAATCCTCAATGGCCTGTACCGAGTAGGTTAAAGCGTTCTCAATATAATCGTTATTGCGTTCCTCAAAAGTATTTGGCGTAGCGTAGTAGGATAGCGGTTTTACAAAATTTCGGGTAATGATCTCCGTATTATCAAACGCAAATATCAGCCTGTCCGTTTGCGGAAAATTGGCCGAGAACAGGTCATGCGCCTGCTTTTTTACGTCTTGTTGTTGGGTTTTATACGGTAAATCGATGGTAGCTGTCGCTGCTATGTAGGGCATAATTAAAATACGTAGTTATTCAACTTTCAGTTGCCCTATAATAATGAGGAAATGAGGGAATTGTTTGTAATAAAAAAGACCACTCGTGGGAATGGTCTTTTTTATTCAAATTATAGCAAGCTTCTTTTTACGCCTAACTCCAGTCCACGCAGCTCGGCCAATCCTTTTAAGCGGCCAATAACAGAATATCCCGGGAAGGTATCATAATTAAAATCGTCTAAAAGTTTATGTCCGTGATCCGGGCGCATTGGGATAGCGAGATCGGTACGACCCGCTTCCTCTCTTTTCTTTTGCTCTAATACCAGAGCTTTCATAATTGCGTACATATCAGAGCTGCCTTCTAAATGGTTATCCTCATAGAAGCTGCCGTCCGCTTCGCGTTTAACATTACGCAGGTGCAGGAAATGGAAATGCTGTCCCAACCGTTCAACTATGCCCGGCAGGTCATTATCGCCACGCGCACCTAACGAGCCCGTGCAAAAGGTTAGCCCGTTACTTGGCGAAGGGATGGCGTTTACCACGTCATTCAAATCTTGTTCAGTCGATACTATCCTCGGCAACCCAAATATCGGGAACGGTGGATCGTCCGGATGCACGCACATCTTTATACCCCGTTTCTCCGCTTCAGGAATAATGGCTTGCAGAAAATAGGCCATGTTGGCTTTAAGTGTTGCGGCATCAATACCTTCATAACGCTTTAAATATCCTTTAAACTCATCAACAGTCAACACATCTTTAGTACCCGGCAAGCCGGCCATCATGTTATTGGTTAGTGTAGTTGCTTCTTCGGTGCTTAAGCTGTCAAGGTATTGTTTTGCAGCCTGTTGCTCTTCGGCGGTAAACTCGTTAACCGCTCCTGGGCGTTGTAATATATACAGATCAAAAGCGCGCCAGGCCGGGGCATGGAAACGCAGGGCAGATGCACCATTTGGTAACCTATAATCAATATCGCTGCGTGTCCAATCCAGCACAGGCATAAAATTATAGCATACCACACTTATGCCTGCGGCAGATAGGTTTTTAAGCGTTTCAATATAGTTTTTGATATGTTGATCGCGCTCCGGACCTGCAGTTTTTATGCTATCGTGTACGTTCACGCTTTCCACAACCGACCATTTAAAGCCGCCTGCTTCAATAATGTCCTTGCGTTTCTGTATCTCGTCAAGACTCCATACTTCCCCTGTTGGGATATGATGCAGCGCGTTAACAATGCCGGTGGCGCCGGTATGGCTTACCGCTTGTAATGTAGCTGCGTCATTAGGGCCGTACCAGCGGAATGTCTGTTCTAAATTTGGGATCATTTTAAGGTGGTGATTATCTGTTACAAATAAACATTATTTTGGAGATAGGGGATAATTTGTTTCAATAAAAAAGTCCCGGTTTGTGGCCGGGACTTTTTTATGATCTATAAAAAATCTTACCAGAACATTGAATACAAAGCAACCAATATGCCGCCAACTATTAATGTGCCTACAGCAAAACCTTTTGATGTTTTAAACATGCTGGCATCAACCTCCAAACCGTGAACTTTCTTGCCATCGGCATTCTCTATCATTGATATGATATACATACCCACAACGCAAATAAGGAATACGAAGCCCATACGGTCTATAAACGGCATTTCGTAAACACCGGCACCGTTTTTATCGGCAAAGCCAAATTTGTATAACGGCTCCAGGTTAATATAGTTAGGCATTACTTTAAAGCCCACCGAAAGGATAAACCCGCCAATGGTCGCAAATAAAGCAGCGCTTGATGTAGTCTTTTTCCAGAAGAAACCTAAAATAAACATGGCAAAAATACCCGGAGATACAAAGCCTGTATACTCTTGTATGTATTGGAAACCACCTTTTTTATCGATGCCTAAATGCGTACATAAAACTATACCCAATAACATAGCAACAACAACGGTTATTTTACCAACAGTAACCAGGTTTTTATCGGTTGATGCGGGGTTGATCTTCTTGTAAACGTCCAATGTAAATATGGTAGCAATACTGTTTGCTTTACCTGCTAATGAAGCTACAACCGCCGCAGTAAGTGCAGCAAACGAAAGTCCTTTTAACCCTGAAGGTAACAAGTTAAGCAAGATAGGGTATGACCTGTCCGGGTTTACTTCGCCGCCTATGGTCATTTTACTTGCGAAGTCAAATACATCCTGTTTGTAAAGGATAAATGCCGCGATACCTGGCAATACTACAATTACAGGCATCAATAATTTTAAGAAAGCAGCGAATAGAATACCACTACGGGCAGTTTTTAAATCGGCACCTAAAGCACGTTGGGTAATATACTGGTTACAGCCCCAATAGTTTAAGTTAACTATCCACATACCACCAATTAAAACGCTCAGACCGGGTAGATCCAAATAGTTGGGGTTGCTGGTTTGGAAGATCATGTGGAAGTGGTCGCCGGCTTGCGATTTCATTACCGATAAACCATGTAAAAAGCCGCCGCCACCAAAGTGGTCGGACACTAAATTAACGGCAATGTAGGTGGTAACTAAACCGCCTAATATTAAAAAGAATACCTGGATAACATCTGTATAGCCAATTACTTTCATACCACCCAAGGTGATAATAACCGCAAATATGGCCATGCCCCAAATACATACGTTAATATCAACGCCGGATATGGCACTTACCGCTAAAGCGCCCAGGTATAGTATTGAGGTTAAGTTAACTACAACATATAATAAAAGCCAGAATATAGCCATGATCATAGCTACTGTACCATTATACCGCTGGTTCAAAAACTGCGGCATGGTAAAGATCTTGTTTTTAAGATATACGGGGATGAAGAACACCGCTACAATTATCAGCGTAGCTGCGGCCATCCACTCGTAAGTGGCTATGGCCAAACCCATTTTAAACCCAGAGCCACTCATGCCGATAAATTGTTCGGCCGAGATGTTTGAGGCTATTAATGAAGCGCCAATGGCCCACCAGGTAAGCGAACCCTCTGCTAAAAAGTAATCTTTTGATGTGGCATCCGCATTGTGTTTGCGGCGGTAAACCCATAATCCATAAATGGCAACTACGCAAAAGTAAATTGCAAATACTACGTAATCGCCGGTTGTCAGCTTATTCATTTTCTATAAAGTTTATAATTGGTTCGACAATTATAAACTTTATATCACGCTTTAGCAAGCTATATAGCGTGGATTGTTACATTTTATCCAAAAACGGAAAATTTTATTTGGTTATACTGACCTGATTAGGCTCAGATGCGATAACCTGGATAGTGTTTTTATAAAGCTGCAGCACACCGGTAACACATATTCGCTTACGCTTAAGGTTTGTCCAATCTAACTGTAGTTTATTGCCTTTTATGGCGATGGTAAATTTGGCATTGGTATGGTTACCACCCATGTACAGGTTGGTAACGGTATCGCTTATTATCTTTACCTCATATACAACGTCGCATAAAGTCGCCACCTTATCTATATGATCTTTGTAATCACTTGGAAGCAACGGTTTTTGCTGTGCCTTGGTGCTTAAGGCAAAACCGGTTAGCAATATAAATGCGGATAGGAAGTTTTTCATCGCCGTTAGTGTTATATTTGGATAACAAATAAATGATGCCGATGTTCTCGGTGTAAATAATATTACCTGCTGTAGCGTTATTTCAATAGCTGTCGTTTTATCAGGAAAGTAACCACAGTGAATGTTTAACAATTAACACTTACCTATGAAAAACATTTTA
>JACMRC010000091.1 GCA_014376655.1 Mucilaginibacter sp.
AATCTACGAATATTTCGTAGATATTTAACACTTTTTAACAAATTACGATACTTTCGTAGAAAACATAGTTAAATAGCATTAGCCCGGCAACTCCTTAATAGCTATTCACTTAGCTTCCAAAAACACTTTTAGCTTTTTTTATGGTTTCTTCCAAATCGATGCCCTTACCTAAAACCCCTTTAAACAAATCGCCGGTTTCTTTCAGCCGGTCTATCGAGTTAAATATGGTAAAATCTTTCATTGTTAAGCCAGGTTTAACTTCATCCCAATCTAATGGCATGGATGCCGTTGCACCAACTTTTGGCCTTAATGAGTATGGGCCAGCTATGGTGGCACCCGGGCGGTTCTGTAAAAAATCTAAATACATTTTGCCTTTACGCGCCGCTACCATGCGCTCCAAACTGGTATAATCAGGAATCTGTTTATGCACCAGCGACACCACGATCTTTGCAAACATTTGCGATTGATCGTAATCATATTTAGCACCTAACGGGATATAAATGTGCATGCCTGTCGAACCTGATGTTTTGGGATATGACGGTACATCCAGCGCATCCAATACTTTCTTTACCTCTTGCGCCGCTTCAATCACCTGGTCGAACGTGTGTTTATCGGGGTCGAGGTCTATCACACAATAATCTGGGTTATCCGGCGACTGCACACGGCTAAACCATGGGTTCATTTCAATACAACCTAATGATGCCATCCACAGCAAATATGATTCGTCAGATCCTACTAAATACTCTTTATGTTCACCCTCGCCGTTGGTATAAGGGAAAGTTTTGGTTACCCAATCGGGCGCTTTGCCTTTAACATCCTTTTGGTAAAAGCTTGGCCCGTGGATGCCGTTAGGGAACCGGTTAAGCGACATTGGCCTGTCCTTCAAATACGGCAAAATATATTCGGCTACCCGATAATAATAGTTAAACATATCGCGCTTGGTTACGCCATCTTCGGGCCAGTAAACTTTGCTTAAATGGGTAAACTTAAGTTCGTGACCGCATATTTTACGTACCTGTGTTTCGTCCTTAGGGTTAAGTAGGGTTTTGCGATCAGTATCCTTTGGCGGCTCAATTGCTTTATGAGTTTCTTTGGGCGATGCTTTCTTTGCTGCCTTTTTAGGCGAAACTTCTTCATCAGCCTCTTCTACCGTTTCCGTGGTATCCGTCGGTGTTTCTAATAGCACATCCTTAGCCTTTTTATCCTCGCGCATACCTTTAAATGATGCCTGCCTGAAAACACCATCGCCGGTTACTTCGGCAAAAGCCACCTCGCCTACCAGCTCGGGTTTTAACCATGTTGGTTTGGCCCCTAATCGCTGCGGACGGAAGCGCGATGGTTTATCCACATCCGGTTCCACATCAAACGGACTTTTATCTGTTATCAACGGCTTAAACCGGGCCATCATTTCCTTCTGCATTTTCTCGGAGAACCCTGTGCCTACTTTACCCACATATTTTAATTCTTTTCCATCATAAACAGCCAGTACCAATGCACTAAAAACTTTTGCAGTGCCGGCATTTTTGGTAAAGCCGGCTATAATAACTTCCTGCCTGCGTTGTACTTTTATCTTTAGCCATTCTTTTGATCGCAGGTCGGAGGTATAAACACTGCTTGCTTTTTTAGCGATGATACCTTCCATGCCAATTTTTTCGGCAGCTTCAAAAAACTCAATACCGTTGGCGGCGAATACTTTACTTTGCCTTACGCTGTCATCATTAGTGGGTAGTATTTCTTTAAGGATAGCTTGCCTATCACTCAACGGCAGGTCCATCAGGTTTTTACCCTCGTACCAAAGAATGTCAAATACGTAGTAAACCAAGTTGCCATCGGCCTCGCTGCGCCAGTTTTGCAGCGCGCCAAAGTCGGATAAGCCCTTATCATTTAATACAACTATCTCACCATCTATAACTGCGTTTATCTGCCAATCTTTAAGAATTTTATTAATGGGATAGTATTTATCAAACGGAATATTGTTACGCGATATCAGCTCCGCACCTTTCTTATCAATAGTTGCTACCGCTCGGTAACCGTCCCATTTAACTTCATAAACCCAATCGGGGTCATCAAACGGCTCATCAACCAATGTAGCTTTCATTGGTTTGATGTTTTTAGGAACTGCCGATTTACGTGCCGATTTTAAAAGCGCCGCAACATCTGGATTGTCCTTATCAACTTGTCCCTCACCTGGTTGCGACGGGGCTTTTTTTTTAGTTTTTTTATCTGATTTCTCTACGTCTTCTTCATGCCCATGTTGCCAGACTTTTTCGCTGGTTTTCTCCATGGCTTCTATGGTTTTGCCCGATAGTATTGATTTATCTTTTTTAGTGATATCCGTCTTTGATGCAAAGTCGTCATTATGTTTAATAAGCAGCCAGCCATTCTCGCCCATGCCATGGGTTTTTACCAGGGCAAACTCGCCCTCCAGTTTTTCGCCATGCAGCTTTATTTTAACTGAGCCGGATTTAAGTTGGGCTAACAGGTGCTTCTCCTGCGCTTTCTTGCCTTTTATTTCTTCAATAGGCTCATAGGTCCCCTCGTCCCAAACTATTACTGTACCGCCGCCATATTCGCCTTGCGGGATGATGCCTTCAAAATTGCGATAATCAAACGGGTGATCCTCAACCATCATAGCCAAACGCTTAACTTTAGGATCTGTGGATGGGCCTTTTGGCACCGCCCAGCTTTTTAGCACACCATCCATCTCCAGCCTAAAATCATAATGCAGCCTTGACGCGTCGTGCTTTTGTATCACAAACATCAGGTGGTCTTTGTCCTTACTGCGGCCGGCTTTAGGCTCGGCTGTTTTGGTAAAATCCCGTTTCTCTACATATTTCGTCAGGCTCATGGCGGTAGTATTTAATTATTTAAATATGCTTTTACCGTTGCAACACTTGTGCCGGTATCTTTGACAACCTCGCGTAGTCTTTCGGGTGTTATGTTAAATTTATTGGCCCAATATTCTACTTCATAATTCTCATGAATGTTGATGAAATCTCTATCAGGAGCACCAACTTTATCTTTATTATCCATTTTTTATTTTATTAGTTAATACCTAACATAAAAAGCTAATAAATGGTTTTATTACAACAACGGAATTATAACAGATAAATCTTAATCCGGCTTTTCAAAATCGGCTTTAAACAAAAACGCCGTCCCGATTAATCGGGACGGCGTCTTATAACATTGACAGATGCTGTCTATTTCTTCAAAGAGAAAATCCAATCTAAAATCTGTTTAGCTTCCTCAGGTTTCATGCTCGGATGCGCAGGCATAGTAACATCGCCCCAAACACCGGTACCACCATTGGTGATCTTGTTGGTAAGCTGTGCGTAATTAGCACGGTTTTTCTTGTACTTGTTAGCTACATCTGTAAATGATGGGCCTATAACCTTTTCGTTTGTTTTATGGCATGATTTGCAATCCATCGACATCATTAACGCTTTACCGGCTGCAAATGGCAATGACGGATCGATTGGTTCATCTAAACTGCCTGCCGCTATAATAACCGGCTTGCTAACTGCTGATGTTGCCAGTTTACTATCCTTAGCGGTCATAGTTACTTTAAAAGTACCCGCTTTTGGGTAAATGTAGGTTACTGATGGTTTTGTAGTGATCTTTCTAATACCGTTACCAAAATTCCAGGTATAGGTCATTTTATCCCCTTCCGGATCAGTTGCATTAGCAGTAAAAGTAATGGTTGTAGGCAATGCGCCGTACTCTTTATCAGCAGTTACAGACGCTACCTCTGGTGCGCGGTTACCTGCATTGTAAGCTATTTGTACCAAACCGGCTTCCGGGTTTTTCTTGAACCAGCCTGCACCATACTCTAATACATACAGCTTGCCATCAGGGCCCATTTCCATATCAATCATGGTATTAAACTTGGCGCTCTTCATAAACGGCTCCATTGATAAATAGTTACCTGCCGCATCCATAGTTACCGCTTTTATCCAACCACGAATAAAGTCATATATGAATAACTTGTTGTTGTAGTATGATGGAAATTTACCAGCGGTAGCTTTATAATCTTCTGCATGATAAACCGGCCCTGCCATAGCTGTACGGCCACCAGAACCTAACTCAGGGAACTGTGGAGATACCGCGTAAGGATACCAGATAAACGCGGGTTGTGCTGGTGGTAATTCGGTTAAGCCAGTATTATTTCTTGAATTATTAATAGGATGTTGCGGATCAAACGGCTCACCAACTGCTCCGGTTGCATAATCATAAGCGCGGTAAGGATAGTTGTTACCGATAAAGAACGGATAACCAAAGTTACCTGCTACGCGCGCCTGGTTAACCTCATCATATCCACGCGGACCGTGAGTTTTCAAACTATCGTTGTTAGCATCCGGGCCAACCTCGCCCCAGTATAAAAATCCATTCTTTTTATCAACCGAGATCCGGTAAGGGTTACGGTCGCCCATTACATAAATCTCAGGGCGTGTTTTTGGCGTTCCAACCGGGAACAGGTTACCGTCAGGGATAGTATAAGTTCCGTCCGGTTTCATTTTTATACGTAATATTTTGCCGCGCAGGTCATTGGTATTACCAGAACCACGGCGGTCATCATACTGTTCAAATCCCGGGCGGTCATCCAACGGGGCGTAAGAGTATGAGTTTGGAATTTTTTTACCCTGAGGAGCAGGCTCATCAAACGGTGTAGTATTATCGCCTTGCGAAACGAATAATATATGGTCCTTACCAAACGCTATAGAACCACCGGTATGGCAGCAAATTTCGCGGTTAGTACCAACTTTAAGAATAACTTTTTCGCTTTTAAGGTTCAGTTTATTGTTTACAAAAGTAAAGCGCGATAGTTGATTAACTACTTCGCCAGCCGGGCTGTAATAAACATAGATGAAATGATTTTTGGCATAATCAGGATCAGCCTGTACGCCCAATAAACCTTCTTCGGCGTTTACACCTTTACCTTTTTCAGTCAACGTCTTACTATAAACATCTAACTTACCAACCTGGGTAACCTTTTTAGTTAGGTGGTTATAAAACATAAACTCGCCTTTACGCTGAACGATCAGGATGTCAAGGTTTGGCAGGATGGTCATTTCGGTAGGCTCATCAAAACCACCAACATTTAGTTGTTTTTTGTTAAAACGGTTTTCATCAGGTGCGCGTACAGATTTGGCTTTACCATAGTTTAGGGGTGCATTTTTTCCTATGGCATATTTGATACCGCCCAACAGGTGCTGTAAAAATAACGGCTCGCTGTACGATTCATCTGTGTGGCCTAAACCTGTATAAAATACACGTCCACCTTCAAAATCATGGTACCAGGCTATTGGGTGGCTGGCACCCATTTTAAAAGCATCATCACCTCCATTTTTGTTATAGGTAAGTGATGACTCCTCTAAGTTTATTAATATGTGGATATCCGGGCTAACATTTTTGTAATGATACCATTCGTCTTTGCGTTTCCACTCGGTTGGTAACATACTGGTAGCTATAAAATTTTTATCAACCACGGTTAAAGTAGCCATTTGCTGAGCAGGGTGATGTGCGAACCAGCCGCCTATCATCCTGTTATACCATGGCCAGTTATACTCGGCATCTGCTGCAGCGTGGATCCCTACAAAACCACCACCGGCCTGTATGTAGCGCTCAAGGTCTACCTGTTCAGGGCCATCTAAAATATCGCCGGTTGTACTGGCAAATACAAGGGCAGCATATTTTTTTAAATTGCTTTCGTTAATATTAGCTGCATCGGTAGTGGTATCAACCTCGAAACCATTTTCCTGGCCCAGTTTCATTACTGCCAACGCAGCCAACGGGATAGAGGCATGGTGATAACCTGCCGTTTTCTTAAAAACTAACAAGCGTGGTTTTACCTGTGCATTAGCAATGCTTACGCTTACCAGCACTGCTAAAAAAGTAATACTTAAAAAGCTAAAGAACTTTAATTTCATGTTTACTAAGAATTTATATTGGTTGTTATTTAAGCACGCAATAGATTGCGGAGCTAAAAGTATTCAAATTCCAAACAAAACCTTAATAATCTTATAAAAAACAGCTAACAATGTGTAAATAATCTATTACACGTTTATCTCCACCCGCTTAAACCAGGTTGAAAAAGGTCTGTTAACTTTAACGGCGTTCCGTGCGACCGGGCTGTCCCTGCCGGCAGGCAAGCATTCATACGCGCACAAGGTGTTAGCCGCGAAGGCCGGTACATTTCCATCCCTAACGCGGCATGCGCACATAGGCCTTTTGTCTGAACCATGATTTTTAGGATTAGTGGATTACCATGATGTAGAGACGCAATACTTTGCTTCTCCGTGCAAGATTGCGTACCCGCCTTTGTTGCGTGTTATCACCAACAAAATGTGCGGTGGGTTTATGAAGGCACAAATAGCCTTTGCCCGCAACTCCGCCCGACATACTTGAGCCAGCTTAGGAATAAGCCCTATTGTTGCGTAAAAATTGAAACCTGATGCTTTAAGCATCAATATTTATTTCCAACATGGCTTTGATTATTTTTTGACTACTATTGTGCAGACGGGTAACAGGCATGTTCAATATTTTCATACGCATACAAGTAACAATACTATGCCAATAATTCACGCTTAGATTTAGGGAGGTTAAAATAAAAAGTTGATCCCTTACCGCTTTCGCTCTCCACCCATATTTTACCATCATGAAGCCGTATGATTTCTGCACATAAATAAAGGCCTATACCGAAACCAGCGATAGCTTTCGTGTGATTACTGTCTACACGGTAGAAACGCTCAAATATTTTTGAAACATCTGCTGACTTAATACCCATACCCTCATCTTTTACACTTACTTGCGTCATGCCATTATTGAATTGGCATTCAATTACTATGTGCATTCCTTTAGGAGAGTATTTGACAGCGTTGCTTAACAAATTAAGTATGACTTGTTCTATCCGGTCGTAATCTGCATATATATATAAGGGTTCGTTTTGTTGATAGGTTATTTCATGACTGGCCGAAATGAATTTAAAATTCTCTACTGTTTCCCTAACCAGGTCGTTCAAAAGAAAATCACTTTTATTCAGGGATATTTTACCTTCCTCAATTTGCGAAACATTGAGGAAACCATTTATCATGCCGGTCATTTTCTTTACTTGTTGATTAACTTTAATAAGAGCACCAGACGCATAAGTATCTTCATTTTTCTTAGCTTTAACCTGTAGTAATTGTATGTAGCCGTTTAGGGAGGTAAGCGGTGTTTTAAGTTCATGGCTTACCATCGCTATAAAATCATTCTTTCTTAACTCACCCTCTTTCTGCTCTGTAATCTCCAAAACGGAGCCAATAAAGCGGTACGGCTTGTCTTGATCGTCAAAATAGGCCTGTCCCTTAGCCCTCAACCATCGTACCCTTTGATCTTCCACGCCGACAGTGCGGTATTCTACATCATAGAATCCATTACTTTCGGATTTATTAAATACCCGCTCAATAACCTTACTGACCCGTTCTTTATCGTCCGGATGTAATCCCTCCAAAAAGTCCTTTTCATAGGTAACCGTATCCTGATGACCGATACCGAAAAGTGTCCGGCAACGTTTATCCCATTCCATCGTACCTTTTTCCATATCCATATCAAAAGTGCCGAGTTCGGCAGCAAGGATAGCCAGTTTAAACTTATCTTTTTCTTTCTCCAGTTCTTTCTTAGCATTTACCATTTCTGTAACCTCAAAGGCAAAGACCAAAACCCCGTCTACATTTCCATTCGCACTATGGCGTGGCTGATAAATAAAATTGAAATAACGGTCTTCTAAGGGGCCGCCATCATAGCGGGCAATCGGAATAAGTAATTCATTACCTTCAAATGTTTGATCATTGTCATAAACTCCCCGTAAAATATCATAGACCGGCCCCTTAATTTCGGGCAGGGCTTCCAAAACGGGTTTACCCAATAATTGACGTTCAGGGAAAAATTGCTGATATAAGGGGTTAATCAGTTCAAACACCATATCAGAGCCATTATTAACACAAATGGCCGCCGGTGCTTCCATGAAGAACCTTTTTAACTGATCGCGCTGGCCTTCGGTTTCCGCTTTTGCGTCCTCTAAATCATGCTTTGTTTGTTGTAGTTCTTTAAGCCCTTTTACCTTTTCAGTTGTCTCGATCACCGTTACCAGCACACCACCAATATTCCCATCTTCATCACTGATCGGGCTATAAGAAAAATCAAAAAAACATTCTTCCACATAACCGTTTCTATCAAGCGGGAACATAAAATTAGAAAATCCAACGGCGTTACCTTTCATAACCCCGTCAAACATAGAACCAATGATGTGCCATATCTCTGCAAACGTTTCCCTGGTACTGATACCCATCGCCTGTGGGTGTTTA
Source organism: Mucilaginibacter sp. (assembly GCA_014376655.1). GTDB lineage: Bacteria > Bacteroidota > Bacteroidia > Sphingobacteriales > Sphingobacteriaceae > Mucilaginibacter. Next base: position 8,343 of record JACMRC010000091.1, read on the forward strand.
GTAGAGCCAAGTATTGGGCGGTATCCATCATTATAAAGCTGGATATACTCTTTACCCCAGGCGATATACATAGGAAATGGGGTTGATAACATAATGCCGGTGGCAATTTTCAATTCAGTTGGCCACGAATCTACAGCTCCAATAGGCGTATTTGACCAATCGATTGATCGGATCAGTTCACCCATTTCACCTCCACCCTGTAAGAATTTGTAGTCAGACATTGTTAGTCTATTCGTTTCGGGCATGT
>JACMRC010000092.1 GCA_014376655.1 Mucilaginibacter sp.
CTTTTTACGTGGTACGCTTAAAAAGGATGACCAGCTGCAAGTTACTTTAAACGAGGAGTTACAGCACCTTAATTTATACCTGGAGATAGAAAAGGTACGTTTTGGGCATCGCCTTAAAACAGAGATAAGCTGCGACCCGCAATGCGGCGAAAGTATTATGCCTGCAATGCTGTTACAGCCTTTAGTAGAGAATGCCATTAAATTTGGTTTGTATGATACGACCGAGGACGTGGTAGTAAGTATCCGAGGCGAATTAGAGGGTAATTATTTGGAGTTGATAGTACAAAATCCGTACGATCCTAAAACGTCCCGCCCCCGCCAGGGAACAGGTTTTGGCCTTAGTGGCGTACAACGCAGATTATATTTGCTTTTTGGACGTAATGATTTGATGGAAACTCACGCAAATGATAATATATTTACAACTATAATTAAAATACCACAGTAAATGATACGTGCTTTATTAATTGACGATGAGCCTTTGGCCCGTATGGTTGTTAGAGAATATTTAATGGGGTTCCCGCAGATAGAGGTTTTGCAGGAATGCGGCGATGGCTTTGAGGGCCTTAAAGCCATACAACAGCACCAGCCCGACCTGATATTCCTGGACGTGCAAATGCCCAAGATAAATGGCTTTGAAATGCTGGAGTTAGTTGACGACCAGCAGCCTGCTGTTATATTCACCACCGCGTTTGATGAGTATGCCATAAAAGCATTTGAGGCACACGCTACCGACTACCTGCTTAAGCCATTTAGCAAAGAACGTTTTAATAAAGCGATTGAAAAGTTTTTGGCACAAGCCCCGGTTACCGCCGCTACGCCTAAACAACAGGATAACTTGTTAGAAACTGCATCAGCATCGCCCGCACAGCATGAGCGTATTGTGGTAAAAACAGGCACCAAGGTAAAGATCATCCCCGTGGCCGATGTGCAATACCTGCAAGCCGATGATGATTATGTAAGCGTATTTACGCAAGAAGGCTCATACCTTAAAAACAAGACTATGAGTTTCTTTGAGCAAACGCTTGACCCGCGCCAGTTTGTGCGCGTACACCGCAGCTATATAGTAGCCGTACAAGAAATAACCCGTATAGACCCTTACGAAAAAGACAGCCACCTGGCAATCCTGAAATCGGGCGCTAAAGTACCGGTAAGTAAAACTGGGTATGTTAAGTTGAAACAAGTGCTGGGGATATAGACTCTATTCGCCGCAAATTTGCGGCGAATAACTCATTTATTCACCGCAAATTTTAATTATCGGACTACGCAAACTGCGCCATCTTCTCCAACTCATCGGCACTTGGGCCGTAGCTGCCGGGGATAGCAATATTTAATAAGCGCAGGTACACGCCTAATTGTGCGCGATGATGGATGCCTTGGGCGATAGTCATGCGTAGGGTTTCATATTTAGTCATGGCTGATAATATGTAGTCGCCATTGCGTAAGGTCCATGATTTATCTAACTCGTCCTCGTTCATCGCTTCCACGTTTGCAAGGCCATCTGCCAATTGATTTTCAAATACTTCTAATACATCGGCAGTGTTGTTATGAAATGTTGGTTCGTACGGGTTTGCGGCAAAATCAAGCCCATCAGTAGTAACCGCCATAGTTAACCAGCCTGGCAATTCGGCAATGTGGTTAGTAAGCTTTTGTATGCTCATGCTTTTAGGGTGTGGCTGCCAGTCGTATTTATCGTTTGGCACAATGCTTAACATGTTACGGGTAATTTGAGCTTCCAGCTCAATTTCTTTTAATAATTTTTTGATGATTGACATAGCTTTATGGTTTTATGTTATTTGTTGATACAAAGAAACCACGGGCTAATGACAGCCCTATGTCAACAGGAAAAACAAATTTTACTAAAAATTAAGCCACCTGTTTACCAGCCCAAAATTAAGCGTAAATTAAATTAAAATGTACTGTGTACCACTGGGAATTAATTATTGTTAAGTTATTGAACTAAATATAATATACTGTTAACATAACTTTAACATTGCGAGTAGACCTTTGTTGCATAAAAAATCACAAATGAAAAAGATCTACTTAATTCTATTATCCTTTCTACTACTGGGCGTTGCAAACGCACAGATAACTACATCGGTATTAACCGGTAGGGTTACCGACCAAAAAGGAATTTCTATGCCTGGCGTTAGTATAACTGTTTTAAATAACAGCACCGGCACCAAGTATGCAAGCCAAACCAACGCCGATGGCAGGTACAACATCCAGAACATGAACCCGGGTGGCCCCTACACAATTACTGCTACTTACGTTGGTTACACTAAAGATGAACGTACCGATGTTACCCTACAATTAGGTAACGCTACCGTTAACTTTTTACTTATAGAAAGTTCTGTAGCTTTAAGCGAAGTTAAAGTACGTGCTAATACTGGCCCTGCAAAAACAGGTGCAAGTACAAGGATCACCGCAGCGCAGATCAGGAATCAGCCAAGTGCTAACCGCAGCTTACAGGATTTGACCCGCAATACGCCTCAAAGCAATAATAACTCTTTCCAGGGCACTAACTACCGTTATAATAACGTAACGCTGGATGGTGCTATAAATAATGATGCGATCGGCTTTAGCCCTTCATTAGGTGGCCAAAGCAATGCATCCGGACAAGTTGGTAGCAGCACACGTACAAGCCCGGTATCGTTAGACGCGATACAGGATATACAAGTTTACGTTGCTCCTTATGATATCAAAATTGGTAACGTATTGGGTGGTAGTATTAACGCCGTAACCCGCAGCGGTACTAATGATGTTACCGGCTCTATTTATGGTTACGGTCGTGGTGCTTTTATGGTAGGCCCCAATAATACCGTTCCCACTTCTGGTGGTGATGGATCTAAATTACCATCAGCTTTCCATGATTATAATTATGGTGTACGCGTAGGTTTCCCGTTGATCAAAAATAAATTATTCTTCTTTACAAGCGAGGAATTTGCCCGTCGTGTGGATCCGGTTATTTCCGGAGTAGGCACTGCAGGCTCACAAAATATACTTACCCTTGCTGATGCCCAAGCTATTTCTGCAAAATTTGCAGCAGCAGGTTTTGATGCCGGTACTTATGACAACACTACCATATTTAGTAACTCAAATAAATTCTTCAACCGTTTAGACTGGAACATTAACGATAATAACCAGTTAACTATTCGTAACAACACAATCACATCAACCGCTACCAACTTAGAGCGCGATCAGCAAAACTTCCGTTTTGGTGGCATTGATTATACATCGCACAATAATTCGACCTCTACAGTTGCTGAGTTAAAATCTAAGTTTTCAAACAATGTAAGCAACAGCTTGCTTTTTGGATATTCAAACGTTCATGATTACCGCGCCACAAATTCAAACCCGGCTTTACCACAATTTGAAATAACCGGTAATACACCAGGTACAACCATATTTGTTGGTACAGACCGTGAGGCCGCTATTTTTGATATGCACCAAAAAACTACAGAGTTTACAGACAACTTAACATGGACAACAAAAAAGAACACTTTCACCTTTGGTACGCATAACGAGTTTTATGATATCACGTACAACTTTGTTAACGCATGGAATGGCCGCGACGCATATAAAAGCGTAGCTGATTTCTTAGCTGATAAACCATCACGTGTACGTGCTAACTATAACTATACCAACAATACCAGGGATTATATAATAGCTAACCCATCGGCTAAATTTAAAGTAAATTTGTTAAGCCTTTACGGCCAGGACGAGATCCAGGTAACGGATAACTTTAAATTGACCGCAGCTATTCGTTTTGATTATGCAGGTTTACCAAACAAACAGCCGCTAAGCACCAAAACATCAGGCGCACCGGTTGATCCTAACTATGGCAACACCTACACTTATACCAAACCAAAAGATATCACTAACAAGTTTTTAGATAATGTGGAAATTAACCCACGTGTATCATTTAACTATGATGTTAATGGCGACCAAAGCTTAATAGTACGTGGTGGTAGCGGGTTCTTTACCGGCCGTATTCCTTTTGCATGGTTAGGTTATGCGTTTTATAACAATGGTGATACTTACGGCGCTTATGATAATAAAACCCCACCGGCAGGCGTTAGCCCGCTTCAAGCACCGGCTAATGGCGGCGCGGGTTATGTACAGGCACGTGGTGTTAATACAAATGATGCTTCAGGTGCTACTCAGGTAGACTTGATTGATAATAACTTCAAAATGCCACAAGTATGGAGAAACAGCCTTGCGGTTGATTATACAACACAAGACCAATGGAAATTTACTGTAGAAGGTATCTACACTAAAGTTATCAAGGATCTTAAATTCCAACACGTTAACATTACAGACCAGGTTACTTACTACCCATACGATACACAACACCAGCAGCCGTTGTTTGTTAATACTAAGATCAACCCATTGTATACAAATGCTTATGAGTTGTCAAACACAGATCAAGGCTACCGTTACAGCATTACTGCACAAGTTGCTAAAGTTTGGACAAACGGACTCAGCGCTAATGTTGCCTACACTTACGGCCATTCAAAAGACATCACCAATGGTATCCGTAACTCAATGGAATCAAACTGGCAGTTAAATCAAGCCTTAAATCCAAATAACCCGGGCTTAGCTAACTCAAACTTTGATATCCGTCACCGTATTGTGTCGAACGTAAATTTACGCCATAACTGGGATGCAGCAGGTGATTTCACCGCTAACTTTACATTCTTCTTTAGCGCAGCTTCAGGTAACCCTTACACTTACGGAATTTATCCGTCAACTATCGGATCAACCGGCCAGCAAGTTAGTTTAGTGTATATCCCTAACGTAGGTGAAGGCGCAAACTTCTTCACTGATATAGTAGGTGGTGCTACAGCAGCAACACAAGCAGCAGCGTTTGATGCGTTTATTGATAAAGACAGCTACCTAAAAACTCGTCGTGGTAAATACACCGAGCGTAACGCTGCCTTTACTCCATGGAACAACGATTTGGATTTCCGTTTCTCTCAAGACTTTAAGTTTGGTAACGGTAAGAAAAAACAAGTGATAACATTTACTTATGATATCATTAACCTTACCAACCTGTTAAACAAAAGCTGGGGACAATATTATTTCTCTGCAAATACATTTAACTCAACTTCAAGTGTTGGCTTAGCTGCAAAAACAACACCAGCATTTGGTGCCGCTGCAACAACTTATCCGAAGTATACGTTTGCTGATCCCGGCACACCATACTCTGTTGATTTGTTCACTTCAAGGTGGCAAATGCAATTTGGTGTACGTTACACCTTCTAATACTTAGAAAGCATATAAACGAAGAAGGCCCCAATTGGGGCCTTCTTCGTTTATATTAAATTAGCAATTAGGCTATCCTGCTTGCGGTATGTTGTTTTGTCCTCGTAGTTCTTTAATTTCCATTTCGAAGGCGCGCATGCGGGCATGTAAAATATCCAGCTCGGTACGCATCATTTGTATCTCGGTAATTAGTTTTGGCGATTCGGCCATGTTTAGCTTCTTTTCGCCGGTGCCTAATATCAACCAATCGGGCGAATATTTTAGCTGGTAACAAAGCTTGCTGATAAGGTAATAGCTTACCTCCTGCTTTTTGTTTATCACCTTGCTGATAAAGCCTTGATCTACCCCAATAGCGTTTGCAAGCGCTAACTGGCCGCCATGGTCTTTAACAATAATTTTTATGCGCTTTAGTATACCTTCGTCTGCCATACAATGCAATTATAAGCAAAGTACATATAGTAGTAAACCTTTTTGCAAAAAAGAATTACATGGTAACCAGAAGCTTGTTTACTTTCTCTAAAAGATCAAAAAGTTGCTCGTCATAAGCGCGAAGTGTTATCTTTTTGCCGGCATAATCCTTCTCCAGTTTTTCAAGCTCTTTTATAAGGGCTGCTTTGGGCCCATTGCTGTTAACCTCGGTAGCACCTGCCAGTGGTTTTACACCACCATCATACAGGATATCAGAAAGAGCTTTGTTTTTCTTTTCAACAGCTTTCATCAAAAAAATAGGTTGCAAATCGCCCGATCCTTCCAGGAAATTTTTCATCTTGTTTTTTTGTTTCTGATGATTAAGCACAATAATGGCAAGCACTAATATTACACCGCCAATTAAGTAAACGTTTAAATCCATATCAATTGTTTAATATTAATTAAGACTTAAAAATATAAATAAAACCTAATAGTTAATAATATTTTGCCGCTTGCAGTTACATGTCCTTGATAAGTCCACCATAATACAACCTAAGCCTTGACTAATCGCCCACGTTATCAAGATAAGTTAGTGCGGTATTATAAATCTCCAGGTCATTACCCGCTACCCATCTTAGAGAAATGGTAATATCTTTTCCATGATCCGACTCCCATTTTAAACGGACAACCATTATCCGCGCACTCCTGGTGCGCCTAAGCTCTATAGACTGTATATCTTGCCAGTTAATGATAATGTTACGCAGGTAGTCTATTAATTCTGTATCGGTAAATTCAAGAATAGTTTCTTTTCTAAACGCAGGTATTAATCGCTTTGTAATAACTACTACCAGCATTAAAGCTGCAAATATTAAAACCACGCCAAATAGCCATAGGTTAAACCTATCGTTACTATAATATGCCCCGTAAATATTTGATGCGGACAGGGTGCTCAAAATGAGGAGCATTATAATAGTTACAATGCTATTTTTCAGGCTATAGCTATACCGTATTGGGGCGCCCATTAATGGTTATGCTTTTTATGGATATCCTTAACCAAACAAAGCTTTTTAATATCGGCTATCTTGATAACAAAGGGCGCATATTTAAGCTGGTTACCTACCATCTCGGTAGTATTATCCGAGTGTGCTACAACCTCGTCGTCGTTGTTGCTTAATAAAAGGCGTTTGTACATGCGATAATCGCCCCACTCTATATAATATACCTCGCCGGGTAGGATCTTTTTGTCGTGGATAACCTTTAAAGCCACCCAGCAGCCATTTTCTAAGTAGGGGTACATAGAGTGCCCCCAAACCGGCAAAGCAAAATCACAATCCTCTATCCCCGGGAAATTCATCCGGCCTACTGATTGCGTATCGTTAATATCATTATAAACCTCGACACCCGATGCTGTGGCAATAATATCAAACATTGGTATCCCATCAATTATCTTTGCAGCTGCGGTGTTTTGCAGCTGGGCCGTACCGGCAATAAAGTCTTTATATCTTTCTTTAAAGATCCTGAATTTTTCGGGATCGATATTTTGGCGGCTTTTAATGATCTCGGTAATAGATGCCGGCGAATTAAAGCCAAGCGCTTCGGCCAATTGGGCATTGCCGGTAAATGCCTTACCTCTTAACTGGTTATACAAAATTATAAATTCCAGTGTTTCAGGGCGAACTGTTTTTATCTTATTAGTTTTTTCTGGCGATTCCATATTGTGCAAAACTATTTTACTAATTTCTTTAGTATTATACAGATTTTTCTTTATATTTGTATTCCACTTCGCAA
>JACMRC010000093.1 GCA_014376655.1 Mucilaginibacter sp.
GCTGATATACGGTCGATGCGGTTCATTACTGCCAAATTAAAAAAAACAAAGTACATTAGGTAAATATTATACCTATTATGGAAGATAAAATTGTAACACTGGAATCATACATAGACCTAATGCAAGCCGAAATAGCACTTGGTACTTTACAGGCTGCTGGCATTTCTTGTTTTATGGATGAAAATGCCATGAACATTTACCCACTTTATTCAGATTCGCTTGGTGCTTTTAAAATAAAAGTATTTGAGCGCGATGTTGAAAAATGTCGTGAAATACTGGAGCACGCTGACGAGCAGGAACTGGATAACGAGTAAACTACATTCGTTCCCGTTGTAATTATCTAAATACATTAAAAGCAGTAAGGCACATTTTTTTTATATTGCATCATGTATAACCGCCGAAAATTCATCAAAGTATCATCCTTAAGCGCTTCGTTAACAGCACTTTCTGCCTCCGCAATGGCTAAGTCTGTTTTAAATGCAGCACCTGCTAACCACCCTATTGTTATATCAACCTGGGATTTTGGTGTTGCGGCTAACAAAGAAGCATGGAAAATATTGGCGAAAGGTGGCCGGGCGTTAGATGCTGTTGAAGCAGGTGTGAAGATACCCGAAGCTGATATGACCAACCATAGCGTTGGCAGGGCTGGTTATCCCGACCGCGACGGGCACGTTACTTTGGATGCCTGTATAATGGACGAGCAAGGTAATTGCGGCGCGGTAGCAGGTATGGAAGATATAGCGCACCCCATATCAGTAGCACGTTTGGTTATGGAAAAAACCCCGCATGTTTTATTGGTTGGCGATGGTGCCCGCCAATTTGCTATAGAGCAGGGATTTAAGGCTGAAAAACTATTAACGCCGGAGTCTGAAAAAGCCTGGAAAAAATGGCTTGTAAAACATGAGTACAAGCCCATAATGAACAGCGAGAACCGACGCCCGGGCGATAAATATAACCACGATACCATTGGTATGCTGGCTATTGATGCTAAAGGCAATATATCCGGCGCGTGTACCACCAGCGGCATGGCCTGGAAAATGCATGGCCGTGTGGGCGACAGCCCGATAATTGGTGCAGGTTTATATGTTGATAATGAGGTTGGCGGCGCAACGTCAACAGGGGTGGGCGAAGAGGTAATCCGTAACGTGGGCAGCTTTCTGGTTGTCGAGCTGATGCGCCAGGGCCATAGCCCTGAGGAGGCCTGTAAGGAAGCTTGCCACCGGATAATGAAAAGAAAGCCAGAGACAGCTAAAGAGATCCAGGTTGGTTTTTTAGCCATTAACAAAAAAGGCGAGCATGGTGCTTACGCCCTGCATAAAGGCTTTACTTATGCCGTTTGCGACAGCAAAAAGCAGGACCTGATCATCCCCGGTAAAAGTTTTTATACATCCGTAAAAGATTAACCATTTATTCAACTATGATATCATTAGAGGTTTGTGCAAATTCAATTACTTCGGCATTAGCAGCGCAGGATGGCGGCGCGGTGCGGGTTGAGTTATGCGACAATCTTGAAGCAGGGGGTACTACCCCATCGCCGGGCCAGATAGCTGTTGCCCGTAAACTGCTTAAAATTAAGCTTTATGTATTAATTCGCCCGCGTGGCGCTGATTTTTTATATACCGATGTGGAGTTTGAAACCATGCTGGCCGATGTTAAATATTGCGTTGAAGCAGGTTGCGACGGCATAGTAACCGGCATATTAAAGGCCGATGGCACAATAGATAAAGAGCGCTGCACCCAATTGATACAATTAGCCAAACAGGGCGGTTTAGGTGCAACGTTTCACCGCGCGTTTGATATGTGTAATGACCAATACCAGGCTTTAGAAGATGTTATTGATATGGGCTTTGAACGCATCCTTACCTCGGGCGGGAAAAGCACGGCGGTTGAAGGATCGCGCACTATTAAAGAGCTGATTAAAAGAGCAGGGGGCCGCATAGCTATTATGGCCGGCAGTGGCATTACCCAAATAAACGTAGCCGACCTGGTACTGTTCACCGGTGTAAAAGAAGTACACGGCACACTACAGGCCCGCGTACAAAGCCAAATGAAATATAGCAACGACCACATTATAATGGGCAGCAGCTACGGCGACGAATACGCCATAGACGTTACCAATGTTGATAGGGTGCGAAACGTGATAAAAAACGCCAACAAAGCTTAATGAGTACCACCTAAGACTTAGGCGTGATCCATTCACTCAATCACTCATTGAATCAATAAAAGCTAACCGGCAATACCAGTTCCACAAAATTGGGGCCCACACCACCAAAAACATCCTTGTCCAGTAAATGGCTGTAGCGAATGCCCAAGGTTAGCGGTTGTTGATTAAACCACTTAGTATCAAAATACAATTCGGCCCCGGTTGATCTGAAATTACTGGTAGCCATTGTTTTGTTGGTATAGACGTAAGTACCCTGGGTGTAATCATAAAACAAGTTTCCTCTTATTCGCATAAAGTAAACTGTATTGGCCACGCCTGCATCCGGGTATGCTATAGGGAAATGGTAGTTAACGCCCACTTTGTTCATAGTAAGCAAGTTCTCGGCAGTATAGCCGCGGCTAAACGGAAAGTTGTTAGAGAAAGTAACCACATTGTCTTGCCCGCTACGCTGATAGGCACCGGTAATAACTAAGTTATGGTTAATAAAAAGCCCCGGTAGGTATAGGCTACCTGTTGCCAAAAACTGGTTTGCGCTTAACCCGTTAATGGCCCTTTTATAATTAAACGCGAAGC
>JACMRC010000002.1 GCA_014376655.1 Mucilaginibacter sp.
CTTCGTTAGGGTCAACCTCAAATATCTTTTCTATAAAATACTTGTAAGCTTTAGCATGACGCATCTCGTCAGACGCGATAACACCGCACATTTTTGAAAGTAATACATCCCCATCCTTCTTAGCCTGCGATGCTACCCTGCGGTGCGATACGTTTGTTGCCAACTCCTGGAAAGATGTGTAGATAAAGTTACGGTAGGGGTCATGCCCGGTACCTATATCAAAACCATCGGCAATTAAATATTGGGTTGATACCTCCATAGCACGCATGTCTACACGGCCAGACAGGTATAAGTATTTGTTTAACAAGTCACCATGGCGGTTTTCTTCGGCGGTCCATTGGCGGGTCCATTTCATCCAGCCACCTTCTTCGTTTTTTGATACGCCTTCAACCATGGTTAGCCATGATTCATAAGTAGGCAACGCTTCTTCGGTAATGGTGTCGCCAATTAATACAGCCATCAGGTCGTATGATAAACCTTTGGCGACATCGCGCATGTCTTTAACCTCGCTAAAAAAAGTATCTTTTGTGGAATCGGGTAAAAAATCAGATGGCTGCCAGATAGTATCAATGGGCTTTAAATATTCCTGCATCTTTTCGAGCATGAATTTTTCAATATGCGCCATTACTTCTTTCCTTTTTTCTTCAAAAAATATCATAGTAATCTAATAATTTACAAAGGTAACAATTTAACCATTTAATAATCACATCATTTTTTACCGGTATATCCTATAGCATCTTTCATACAATCAGGCAAATTTTGTATTGACGGCGTTCCGTTAAAAATAGAAAAATTGTCTTTGTATTCCCACATAATACCGGGGATGTCTAATTTCTTTAATGTTTTGCGGATAGCTTTTATATACCGGCAACGGCTATCTGTATCGGCATATTTATTATATACGCCATATTCAGTACATATCAGGGGCACATCATATTTGGTGGCCCATTTCTTTACTATTAATAATTTATCGGTTAAAGATTGTTCATTACCATCATTACGATACTGGTAAAAATTAGTTTCGCCCCAGGTGCCTTTTGCTTTAGGATTAATAGTGGGAAAACTTTCCGCATTATAAGGAAATGTTACCCCGGTGGTTGCTACCTGGTCGCCCACCCAGGCCGCTCCCTGGTGGGTAAATAAAAAAGGTTCGTAAAAATGTATGGTATAAATAATATTATCGTCGGCAAGCCTAACTGTACGGCTTAATTCATAAATGCTGTTAAAGTTTGATGCGCCTACAATAAAGGTGCGGTTTTTATCAATTTTACGTATGGCGGTAGCAATATTATAGGCGGCATCCTTCCAAATAGCCGGGTTCATGTGTGGTGGCTCATTGTATAACTCAAAAAACAGGTTATCAGCGCTTTCATTTTTATAATGCGCTGTTAAAAGCAGCCATGTTTTTATGATTACAGGCGTTTCTGTTAGGTAATTATTATCATTTATTTCGCCGTAATGGTAATCTATTATTAGCTTCAAGCCGTATAAACGGCATTGTTTAACCACTTTATCAATCTTGGCAAGTACATCTGTAACAGGTATGTTTTTAGATTCGAAGAACTTAAATGCTACCGGTAACCTTATACTTTTAAAACCTAAAGTTCTAAGCAATTCTAAATCGGTATTAGCAACCCCGTTATCATTTAATATATCTTTAGCCCAAGTTTGCTCTAACCATGAAATACTAACACCATTATCAAGGCTTTTGGCTCTTTTAAAGGCCAGCAAACGCCCTGGCGAAGCTATTGGATTGCTTTTTGCTATTGTAATCTGCACAAATACAAGCAGTATCACAAATACAGTACGGGCCGTTACGGTTACAGAATTATTTTGTATTATTACTTGCACTTACTTAATTATAA
>JACMRC010000003.1 GCA_014376655.1 Mucilaginibacter sp.
ACGGCATGATTAATGATGAGTTGTTGTTCCATTTCAAGAAACCTATATTCTTTATCAATACATCGCGCGGTAAGGTGGCCAAAGTTAGGGCGGTGTTGAATGCCATAAAAGAGGGCAAGATTTTAGGCGCAGGATTAGATGTACTGGAGGTAGAAAAGTTCCCGGCACTGGCCGAGCAGGAGTGGTTTGATGATCTGAGAAAATCAGGCAAGGTTGTTTTAACACCCCACGTAGCCGGCTGGACATTTGACTCGTATCGTAAAATTAGCGAGGTAATGGCTGGTAAGCTTGCGGCGCTGGGCTTAGTTGCTAAAGATTAGAGATGGTTATTACTCAAAACAAAAATTTGCATTTTAAAACTTAAATAACTTATCTTCGTTTTACATAAAACAAGACTATATGGGGGCACCTTTATAGTCTTGTTTGTTTTTAAAGTCATTGCGTCCTTCTACATAAAGGGAGGGCGGTTTTTTTTGGCAACCAATTAGACAATTAAAAAGTAATTAAATAGGATTATGGCAGAGGTAGCATACTTTACCAAAGATGGTTTAGAGAATTTAAAAAGGGAATTACAAGAGTTAAAGACCACAGGGCGGTCTAACATATCAAAGGCAATTGCCGAGGCGCGCGATAAAGGTGATTTATCTGAGAACGCCGAGTATGACGCTGCTAAAGAAGCGCAAGGCTTGCACGAAGCTAAAATTTCGCATATGCAGGAAACGTTAGCTAACGCGCGTTTATTGGACGAATCAAAATTAGATATATCAAAAGTATTGGCGCTATCTATCGTAAAAATTAAGAATGTAAGCAACGGCGCTACCATGACCTACCAATTGGTTGCCGAAAGCGAAGCTGATATGAAGACCGGAAAGATTTCCATGATATCACCAATTGCAAAAGGCTTGTTAGGTAAAAAAGTAGGCGACATAGCCGAAATTACTGTACCTGCCGGAACAATGCAGTTCGAGATATTGGAAGTAAGCAGGTAATTTTTTAATGAGCGAATGAGTGAGTTTTGAATGAATGAATGTTTATTTGCTCATTCAAAACTCACACAACCCCATTCACTCAATCACTCATTCAAACTTCACTCATTAAGCCATGAGCATCTTTTCAAAAATAATAGCCGGCGATATACCTGCGTATAAAGTTGCTGAAAGCGATGAGTTTTTGGCGTTTTTAGATATCAATCCGTTAGTGGAGGGCCATTTATTGGTTGTACCTAAAAAAGAGGTTGATAAACTGTTTGACCTGGATGATGAAACCTATACAGGCTTAATGATCTTTGCTAAAATAGTTGCAACCGCTATGGAAAAGGCATTGCCTTGCAACCGTATTGGTGTAACGGTTATTGGTTTGGAAGTGCCGCATGCGCATGTACATTTGATCCCTATTAATGGCATGGCCGATATGGATTTTACCCGCCCAAAATTAAAGTTTACTGCCGAAGAGTTCCAGGCAACTGTGGCTAAGATCAAGGCACAGTTATAGCGTAAGTCTTACTATCCCCCGAAAAAATAAAAAATGAAAAGAAGAAGGCATAAAATATGATGCCTTTATCTACGTCCAGTATGTTTTCTGATAGCGATACAATGGCTATCAACAGCATGAAAGTAAAAAACAAAATATCCTTTCTTTGCAGGGCCTGCTTAAAGCCAAACCATAAAGTAGTTAGGTAGATCAGCAGCCCTATTATGCCCGATTTTAGCAACATGCTTAAATACTCGTTATGCGCGTTAAGGTTGTTCAGGAAAGAGTTATAATATTTTTTAACAAAAAAGTTTTCGTGCAGCAAGCCAAGTTCAGAGCCTGCTCCATAACCTATTATGGGCGATTTGCTGATCAATTCGGTAGCAGTGCGCCACCGGTCGAGGCGCGAATCAAACGCCTTATCGGTACCGGTTAAAGCGAGATCGTATTTTAAATCGTTTATTAGTCGTACCCTGAAGTTACCGGTAAAAAATAGCGCAACAATAACCAGTACTGATAGTGATGTGGTAACAGCTAAGTACCGTACACGCCTTTTATCCGTTAATAAAAAATAAGGTATAGCCAGGTTGATAATTAAAAACAGGGTGATAAATATCGACTTAGAGCTTAACTGGATTATTCCGGCTAAGAGGACGGCGCTACAGGTCCCATAAATAATTGTATTTAGAGTTGGCTGCTTCTTTAACAGTTCTGATAACAAGTACACCAACGCTATAGCCAATTGCAGCGAGAAAAACGTGGCGTGCATTTCAATCGGGTCGGCAAAGTTTTGGTTGGTAAATGCTGCCGAAATTAGCGCGCGCAGCGGCAGCCCATAATGCCTGATTGTTTTGAAAGCATCGGCATATAAATACAACACAACTAATGTGCATATCAATGAAAATCCCCATAGTAATTGATTACGATATTTCTTCAGATCAAACGGTGATAAACTAAACAGTATAGGGAACATCAATATAGTAACATGCCTGCCCCATTGTGTAAAAGCTTCTGGGCGGTTAATGGTATAGATGGTGCTTAACAGCGTAATGAAAAACACCGATTGCAATAGCAGGTTGTTAACCGTAAAAATCGGTTTAATAGCTTTCTTATTTAACTGGATTATGGTGTGCAGGCAAAAGCTTGCCAGGATTATATGGCTGTAAAAGAAATCAAA
>JACMRC010000094.1 GCA_014376655.1 Mucilaginibacter sp.
AGCAAATGGGCATGGGGTTACAAAACATGCACAAACGCGCAAGGATAGTTGGGGGCGATGTAGTCATTAACGCTAAAGAAGGCAAAGGCACCAGCACAACCGTAATTATCCCCTATCCCTAACCATGGAAACCCGAAAGATTCGTATCGCTATTATTGATGACCATACCCTGTTCCGCAACGGCGTTGCTGCCTTGATGCGCGAGTTTGCCGACCTGCAGGTACTCTTCGAGGCCGACAATGGCCAGCACATGCAGCAGCTTATAACAGAGCATCCGCTGCCGCAAGTGGTACTAATGGACATTAACATGCCCGTGCAGGATGGCTATGGCGCTACCGCCTGGTTAAAGGCCAACTACCCCACCGTAAAGGTGTTGGCGCTAAGCATGTTCGAGGATGATAAGGCGGTTATAAAGATGTTGAAGTGCGGCGCTTGCGGCTACCTATTAAAAGAGTCGAGCCCGCAGCAGGTGCATGTGGCCATACAAACCATTGCCGATAAGGGCATGTATATTAACGAGCTGGTATCAGGCACTATGGTTAAGTCCATCACCTCGCCGTTGGAGGCCCCCACCTTCTCTAAGAACGAGGAGACCTTTATCCAGCTATGCTGCAGCGAACTCACCTACAAGGAGATAGCCGACCAAATGTTTATCAGTCCCCGCACGGTCGACAACTACCGCGAGTCGCTCTTCCACCGGCTTAACCTCAAATCGCGCACCGGGCTGGTGCTGTATGCTATACAGAATGACTTGGTGAAGCTGTAGGGGGTATGTGCGTTTCCGCCTTTAGGCGGACCGTGCTATCCCTGCCTGCCGGCAGGCGCTCATACGCGCACAAGGCGTTAGGCTCAGTTTGTGCAGGTAATAACCGCTCTGCAAATCAAACTGCTACTGCAACTTAAAACTGCCCCTGCAAAAAAGGGCCGGTATCCGTTGTAATCCCTAACGCTACTATCCGAACCGCTGATTATCCCGGCGCCCGTTTAAGCGTCCACGCTTAAACGTATACAATTGCAAGCGTCTGCGCTCGCGACAATGACCTGCAGCGTGAGCGTGGACGCTCACAAAATTAATCAGTAAAGCGTAGACGCTTTACCAGGCGGGAGTATTCCTACCGGTTTTAAAATAAAAGGTTGTTTTGATTACCATATTTTTATCTTAGGGATCTAACTTGTAATCATCTTGCAAATTACATTCAACTGGATTGTTGCGATACTGGTAGTGATTATTTCTCAATCGGCCTTTGCCGCGGGGATACTGTTTTTTACGCCACATAATAAAAAGCCGGGGCGGATTCTTGCTTTACTGATTGTAGTTATAGCACTTTGGCTGTTTGATGATTTTATGAGGCTCTCGCTAATTTACCGGCAACACCCCAACCTTTATTTCCTGCCTATATTCTATTCCTTTAGCTTTGGCCCCTTAATTTGGTTTTATGTTAAGAGCCTGGTCAATCACCAATTCAAATTCGGGTTTAAAGATGTTTGGCACTTTGTACCGGTTATGCTGCAAGCCTGCCTATATATTTTTCTTACTTTTTGTTCTTATCCCATAAAAAACTGGTATTGGGAAAACATCCATCGGCAATATACTTACCGCATAGAATTTGATGGCACCTTAATTTCCCTAAGTATTTACCTGATTCTATCTTTCAGGCTTGTTAAACATTACCAGTTATGGTTGAACAATAACTTCTCTGAAGTTTCAAAGATTCGGCTTAACTGGTTAAAGATAATCTTAGCCATCTTATTATTACTTTGTTTCCAATGGTTTACAGAGGTGATACTGCGCGATGTTTATAACCTTTATTTCAACTATGATTACACGATAGAAATTTTAGGCATGATCGTCTTGGTTCTTGGCATCGCGGGTTTACGGCAGTCAAATTTAGGCGCTGTAAATTATTTGGAAGAAAGCACAGAAACCGACCAACCCGCAAAAGTCGCATTCGAGCCCGACCCCGCCATTTTGAAAAAAATCAGCAACACCATGCAAGAACAAAAACTCTACCTCAACCCAACACTAACCTTGTTGGAAATGGCCGATGACCTTGGGTTAAACAGTAAAACTGTATCAAGGCACATTAACATTGGGTTCCAGAAATCTTTTAATGACTATATTAACAGCTTCCGCGTAGAAGAAGTAAAACGCCGCTTAAAGTCGGGCGAGCTTGAGCGGCTGACCATAATGGGTATCGCTATGGACTCCGGGTTTAATTCAAAAACAACCTTTAACCGCATCTTCAGAGAATTTACCGGCTTATCGCCCTCTGATTTCATCAAATAATTACGATTTAACAGTTAACTGGTGCCAAATCCTGATTTGGGAAGTACCTAATCGGGATTTGGGACTTCTGTCATTATCCCGTACCGCATCTTTGTCTGGTCAACTAAAAACAACCCGACAAATGAAAAAACTTATCTTACTCTTTATCATGCTGACAGGCGCAACCCACTTGTTAGCACAAGAAACCTGGACAGACCATTCTCGGCTGTTGCCTGATGTTTTAAGAAGCATACCAACAGGGATAGTGATCTATCACATGCCGTCGCCGGTTTGGCCCGAGCTCAACACCGACACTGCCAACTATCCCGGTAAGTACGTGTGGAAGCACAGCACACGCATAACAACAGAAGCCGGCGAACTGGAAGTAATTGAGGCCGGAAGCTTCATCTGGTGGAAAGACAAAGGCTGGACAGCTAATATCAAACTCGACAAAAAAGAATTTGCCGAACGCTTTAATTGTAAAGACGGCATATTGCTCTCTGGCCATAATTACACTTTCTTAAAAAATTACCGACATGGGGATGGAATGTATGCCGGCGACGCTTTATGGTTCGTGTTGGCAAAAGATAAAAACGGGCGCATCTATAAAGGCCTGGCGCTGGTAGAAACCGAAGGCAAATTAAAAACATCACAAAATTAAAAACACGATATCATGAAAACACTAACAATCATAATTGGCACGATGTTAACCCTTATGCAAACTACCACCCGGCTAAAATCTACAGATTTTGACGGGTTGCTTGGCCACCAATGGACAGGCATCTTAACCTACCTGGACTATGGCACAAACAAATTAGAACCCATAGCATCAGAACTTACTGTTACCGACGGCAAAGCCGCAGGTAGCTACAGTTGGGCTACCGTATATCCGCAGGAAGTTTCGCACAACAGTATTGATGAGGTTATCATAAGTAAAGATGGCACCCTGGTAGATGATGAATTGGTTAAAGAAAGAATCCTATTGCCTAATGGTACGTTAAAATTTGTAACCATTAAACAGGGGTCTGACAATAACAGGAAAGCCACCTTTAAATTTACTTACCTGGTTGGTAAAACAACATTTTCGCGTAAAAAGGAAGTGTGTTATGACGGAACTACCCAATGGTTTACCCGAAACGAATTAAGTTTAAAAACAAAATGATCGCCATGAAAAGATATATCTTTTTAATAGTACTGCCCTTGGCAGCATTGTTAGCAGCGTTTAAGCCCAAATCACCTGTAAGCTTTACTATAGACCCGGCCAAAAGCACCGTTAAGTGGACAGGTTATGCAGAAGTAGGTAAGTATGCTCCTACAGGTATAATAAAAGTAAAATCAGGGGCGTTAATGGCCGATGGGACAACATTGGCAGCAGGTAAAGTCACCATTGATATGCAAAGCCTTAACCAAAGCAATAAAGAAATGGAAACCCATTTACGTGGCAGCGATTTTTTTGACTGCGAAAAATTTCCCGAAGCGGTATTCGTCATTACATCTGTTAAAGGCAACATAGCCACGGGGAATGTAACTATTAAAGGTATAACCAACCAAATCTCTTTCCCGGTGACCATCGCCAAAAACCCTGACGGCTACTTTGTTAAAGCGCTGGTAAAGATTGACCGGACTAAGTTTGCCATTAAATATAATTCTAAGTCTTATTTTCAGGATCCGGGCAATTATGCAATCAAAAATGAATTTGACGTGGAAGTTTCTTTATATTGTAATTAATCAAAGCATTCATAGACCCTCCGGTCGAAGTTTAGCGACAGCGTACCTTCGGGCTACTATGGCTATAGTCTGCGACTACCTAACGCGATGTTTTTAACACAATAGCGCAAAGACTATTTGCATAGTGGTTCGAAGTCAGGAGACTTCGAACAGCGTGAGAATAATAAAAAGTTTGTCAATTGCGAGCGAGGAACGAGCGCGGCAATCGCGAATTATTATCCGCATTGCATCCTTGCGATTGCCACGCTACGTTCGCCATGACAAAAAAGTTAAGGAATTGAGCGTCGGCCGCGTTAGTGATAGGAGCGGATACCGGCCGTGTGGCTAAGGCCTGCGCAGTATAAGCGGATAGCACGGGCCGCAGGCAACGCCATTATCATTCCACGTGGCGCAGCAGCCACAACTTTTAGGGCGTGATGGTTTTATACTATTGCCAATTGCCGGTAGTTAGCGTCAAACAAGGCTTTCAATTCTTTGGCTTTTATCCAGTAGTCGGCCGGATTTTTCCAGGAGGTTACGGGGTTCAGCAGTTGCGCCGGCACACCGCTGCAAGTTGTTGGTATACTTAAATTGAAGGTTTCCAATAGCCCATAGTTGGCGTGGTTTAATTCGCCGCTTAAGGCTGCCTTGATTATCGCCCGTGTATAAGCCAGTTTAATCCGTCCGCCGGTTCCATAAGCGCCGCCAACCCAGCCGGTATTTACCAGCCAAATATTGATGTTTGTTTGGGTTAGTTTATTTTTGAGCAGGCTTGCATAAACCTGTGGATGCAACGGCAAGAATGCTTTGCCAAAACAAGCGGAGAAGGTTGCCTGCGGCTCGTTAACGCCTTGCTCTGTACCGGCCACCTTGGCGGTATAGCCCGACAGGAAATAATACAGCGCCTGCTGGGTGTCCAGTTTCGCTACGGGCGGCAATACGCCAAAGGCATCACAGGTTAGGAAGAATATATTTTTTGGGGCATCTGCGGTTGAGCGGCTAACAGAATTTTTTATAAAATGCAGCGGGTAGGAAACCCGTGTATTTTCGGTCTTGGAAATGTTATCATAATCCACTATCCGGGTGTCGTCGTAAAAACAGATATTTTCCAGCAGCGCGCCTTCTTTAATCGCCGCGTATATCTGCGGTTCTTTTTGCTCACTAAGGTTTACGGTTTTGGCGTAACAGCCGCCTTCAAAATTGAATACGCCGTATTTTGACCAGCCGTGCTCATCATCGCCTATCAAACGTCTGTCAGGGTCGGCCGATAAGGTGGTTTTGCCGGTTCCGGATAAACCGAAGAAGATAGCGGTGTCTCCATTAGTGCCTACATTTGCGGCGCAGTGCATGGGTAATGTTCCTTGCAGCGGCAATAAAAAATTAAGAACAGAAAATACCGCTTTCTTGATCTCTCCGGTATAACCGGTCCCGCCGATTAAAATAACTTTCGCGGAAAAATTGATGATGGAAAAATTAGCCTGGCGGGTACCGTCTACCTTCGGGTCGGCCTTAAAGCCGGGTGCCGCGATGATTGTCCATTGGGGCAACGCATCTACTGCGCCAACGGGGCGGATAAACAGGTTATAGGCAAACAGTTGCTGGTAGGCTGTTTCGGTTATCACCTTCAGGGATAACTGGCTTCTGGTTTCGGCACCGGCGTAAGCGTCGCGCAAAAAGAACGGGCGCTGGCTTAGGTAATTGATCATCTTTTGATATAAAGCCTGGAACGCGGTTTCCGTGAACGCGATATTGATATCTCCCCAATGCACTCTGTCCCTGGTCAACTCATCTTCGACAATAAAGCGGTCCTTTGGCGAGCGCCCTTTGAAGGCCCCGGTATCCACCGACAACACGCCGTTAGCAGTTAGTTCGCCCTCATTGTATTCGAGCGCGAAGGCGGTCAGCTGTTCGGGCGAGAATTGATAGTAACAAGCCTGTTCCGACCTGAAATTCAGGTAGGAGAGGTCGACCAAAGTGGCCGGATAGTTCGCGGCGTTCAGGATCATAATTTTTCGGTTAATTTCTCTGCAAAGCTTGACAGTTCTGGTCATATTTTTTACAAGCACCCGCTACTTTAGAAAAAATGACTAAAAAACTCGAAATAAAACTCAATAATCACTTTTAAGCACCCATTTTCAGCAAAATCCTGCGTTGTTTTTCCAAAACCAGTACACTAAGTAGTAATAAAATATACTATGCGTGCATAGAATATAATGGCAAAATAGCTTACATAAGCTATTTTTTTTCTATTTTCGTCCTATCAAACGTTTTAAACAATTGCTTATTTTTTACACTAAGCTATGCTGGGATTTCAAACTTTAGGGCAATTTATTATTGAAAAGCAGGCCGATTTCCCTTACGCGAAAGGGGAACTTTCGCGGCTTTTAAGGGATATCGGGATCGCCGCGAAAATAGTTAACCGCGAGGTTAATAAAGCGGGCCTGATGGACATTTTGGGCCATGCCGGCAACATTAATGTACAGGGCGAAAGCCAGCAGAAGCTGGATGTTTTTGCGGATGAACAATTTATTTCGGCGTTGCGTTCGGGTGGTGAGTGCTGCATTGTAGCAAGCGAAGAAAACGAAGACTTTATACCGATAAATGATGAGGCCAAATATGTGGTTGCAATAGATCCACTGGACGGTTCATCGAATATCGATGTGAACGTGGCGGTAGGCACGATCTTTTCCATCTATCGGCGAGTGTCGGCACATGGTGCCTGCTTGTCGGACGTATTGCAAAAAGGCACGGAGCAGGTTGCGGCGGGTTATATTATTTATGGCTCATCAACCATGTTGGTTTATACCACGGGTAAAGGAGTGAATGGCTTTACGCTTGATCCTTCTATTGGTGAATTCTGTTTATCACATCCGGACCTGCAGATCCCGAAGACGGGCACCATCTATTCAGTCAATGAAGGCAATTATGTTCATTTCCCGAAAGGCGTCAAACAATATATTAAATACTGCCAGGTCGAAGATGTTTCAACTAATCGCCCCTATACTTCGCGTTATATCGGCTCTATGGTGGCCGACCTGCACCGTAACCTGATTAAGGGCGGAATATTTGTCTACCCGGTTACTTCGGCTGCGCCTAACGGTAAACTACGCCTGGTTTATGAATGCAACCCGATGGCCTTTATCATTGAGCAGGCCGGCGGCAGGGCGACAAATGGGTGGGACCGCATCTTAGCGTTACCGGTAACGGAACTGCACCAGCGCTCGCCGATTTTCATTGGCTCGGAAGCTATGGTGAAACGGGCAGAAGCTTTTATGGCGGAAGCAGGCACACTTACATTTAACGACATTATTACGGCATGAACAATCAACTCGACCCAACTGATACCGGCATCCTACGCCTATTGCAGCAGGATGCCCGCCTGACCCATAAAGAGATCGGCGAAAGACTGCATAAGTCCATCACTCCTATCCATGCGCGTATCAAGCGGCTGCAGGAAGAGGGCTACATCAAGCGTTATGCTGCTATCCTGGATCCGAAAAAGATTGGACGTGGGTTGATAGCGTATACGCAGGTGCAGCTCAAGGAGCATTCGCAGGAGACGCTGCTCGGCTTCAATAACGAGGTGATCAAATTACCCGAGGTGATGGAATGCTACCACATGACGGGGGCGTTTGATTTTTTATTACGCATTGCTATCGCAGACATGGACGAATACTATGCTTTACTGCAAAGCAAGCTATCCAAACTGCCGGATGTGGGTGTTATGCAGAGCTTTTTCGTGATGTCGGAAGCGAAGAATGAGACGGCTTATGCGTTGGGGATTAAATAAAGGTGCACTCCTGATACTTGTTCATGCTATAAAAGCATAAAACCGCTAAAATGTTTTAGCCAGCCAATAGCCTGCAATAAGCGCAATAATAATCAACACGAACAGGATATATTGCCGGGTTTGTAACGCGTTGATGGTTTTTTGCAGATCGGATAGTTGTGATTGATGGGCCAGCTTCTCGTTTTGCAGGCGCATGTTTTGTTGCTGTAGCTTGGCCAGCGTGCCGCCTACCTGGGTAGGTTGTTGCTGCTCGGCCTGGTGGCGTTTGGTAAAGCCACCCTGCTTCAAGAACTTCTCGCCTTTAGGTTTCAGGATCAGTTGCTCGGGCAGCTCGTAATGCCCGGGCTTGCCTTTCTCTGCAACCAGCTCTTCGCGCGCCAGGGCCTGTACCATGGCGAAAGCTACGGCCTCATCGCCGTCAAACAATTCCATGAGCTGGATGCGGGTCAGGCTGTCGGGCACGCCAAAAGCGGCAAGCAGGGTGTCCAGCATTTCGCATTCGTATTCATTGAGATCGGTCATGGTTGCAAAGATAGTGAATGGTGATTAGGTTTTTAGTGGCAGTTTTAAGTTGCAGGAGCACGAGATTGCAGGGTGATGTTACTTGCTGCAACTGATCCGCCTACAGGGGTATGAATGGAAAGCCCGGCCCGACTTTAAGCGAAAACGCCCGCATATTAACCAGCCTAACAATAATTGTAAATTCATTACCGCTTGTTTTACTCAATTAACGCTAAATTTAGGTATGAAAAATTTTAGCCTAAGCGTTGCATTGGTTTTATGTGTTTGCCTATGCGGCTCGTTCACTAACGCTAACCGTGCCAATGTGGCAAATGGGTTAACCACTATTAAACACGTGGCACCGCTGCAAAGCAAGGTAGCGCCGTTTTGTAAACTTACTTATGTTGACCATAACGGCCGCGCAGTAACGCTGGTTACCAGCAGTGTGCATGCTACATCAAAAAACCTGACCTTTATTTTTGACGGCGGCGAACGATTGATTATATCCTTCACGATTATTAGGCCAGGGCATTTTGTTGCAGAATCGGCACGGTCCAGGGATCCGCAGATAGTGTTTTATATTGGGCACAAGGCTGTACCAATGGTGGGTGCAATTATTATATCGGGCACCAAGCCTGTAAGCGGCAACTTTAGCCATTTACTAAGCGATGACGATGATCATATAACGTTAGTTGCCGGTACTTTTAGCATGTAATAAGGCTTAGCGAGGGTTAATTAGTTAGCCGTTGTAAGGAGGAAGTAGCCTTCACTATATCTATGGGGATATGGGCTACAATTTGCAAAAATCCGTTGTAAAACAAAAAAGCCCCTCATCTTGCGATAAGGAGCTCTTTATAAAATTGGGCACCGACCTACTCTCCCACGTTTTACCGCAGTACCATCGGCTCTGGCGGGCTTGACTTCTCTGTTCGGAATGGGAAGAGGTAGACACCGCCGATATAGGCACCTGAAGATCTTATAGTTGATTGGTCATTGGTCAGTAGTCATTGGTGACTTGCTGGCGGATAACTTTATTGTCAACTGTAATTTTTTATTTGTTTTGGCTTCTTATACACTTGCTTAGCCCAATGACTAATGACAAATGCCTAATGACCGCAACAATGACATATTATTGAAAGAAGTAAGTTTAAGAGAAAACAACAATATTTAGTGTTCAGTGGTGAGTTTTGGGTTTTGAGTTATAAGTTATTGCTAACTCACTACTCATCACTCTACACTCACCACTATAATTACCTGCTATGAGAAAGCTTCGGGCGATTAGTATTACTCGACTATGATGTCACC
>JACMRC010000095.1 GCA_014376655.1 Mucilaginibacter sp.
AAATGCTATCCGCAGGGAAAGCCCTGAAACTACTTTAGAAACTTTACTGCCCGATTTTAGGGGACAATGCGATAACCTTGCACGGGTTATAGAAACGCGCCCTGAGGTAGTATCGCACAACCTTGAAACAGTAAAAAGATTAACCAAAGAAGTGCGCATACAAGCCAAATACGACCGCAGCCTTGAAGCATTAAAGCAGATATCGGCATCAGGATTACGTACAAAATCGGGTATTATGCTGGGCTTAGGCGAGAGGGAAGAAGATATTTTAGAAGCAATGGATGACTTGCTGGCCGCAGGTGTACATATATTAACATTAGGTCAATATTTACAGCCAACACGTAGCCATCACCCGGTGATTGACTGGATCCATCCGGATAAATTTGCTTTTTACAAACAAATTGGGTTAGATATGGGTTTTAAATATGTTGAGAGCGGTCCGTTAGTAAGATCATCTTATCATGCTGAAAAACACTTATTTGAAATCTAATAATTCCTTTATATCTTCACCCCCTTGAGTAAGAAAATAAAACTTTCAGAAGAAGAGCTGGTGCTTGCACTACGCAATCGTGAAAAGATCGCGGTTGAAGCGTTGTACGATATGTACTCGGCTTCTTTATTTGGTGTTATTTCGCGCATCGTAATAGACGAAGCTACATCTGAAGATGTTTTACAGGAGACATTTGTAAAGATCTGGCACTCTTTCCCAAGCTATAGTGCCGATAAAGGCCGCTTATTTACGTGGATGGTAAACATCGCTCGTAACCTATCCATAGATAAACTTAGGTCGAAAGATTTTAAGAATCACAGTAAAAACCAAGAGTTAGAAAATAACGTAACTTTCATAGACGAACAAAGAAACACAGTATACAAACCTGAGTTAATGGGGATAAAGGATCTGGTACAGAAACTTAAACCCGAGCAAAAGTCTATCCTTGATTTGGTATATTTTAAAGGCTACACCCATGTTGAAGCTGCCGACGAACTCGGCATCCCACTTGGCACCATTAAAACCCGCTTACGGATGGCGATAATTGAACTCAGGAAGAATTTTAATTGATAGCCGAAGTGGAACACGTAAAAACATTTATTGAATCAGGGATCTTAGAACTTTATGTTCTGGGTGACGTTTCGCTTGCAGAAAAACAGCAGGTTGAGGCGATGGTTCAAAAACATCCGGTTGTGAAGGCAGAATTAGAGGAGATGGAAAAGGCGCTGGAATCATACGCATTCGCAAACGCAATACAACCTTCAAATAGTCAACGCACCAAAATATTAAACAGCCTGGTTACTAATTTAGCCGACGATAGCACTTTTAAATCTAAAAAAGAAGAAGCTATTGTTGTAACTATGCCTGCACAACAAACCAACAATTTTTATAAGTATGCCTTTGCGGCAAGCTTAGCCTTATTAATAGGCAGTGCTGTTGGCATGTATAATTTAAACAACCAGTTACAGCAGAAAAAAGAAGAACTGGTAGCTATGAACACCCAAAACCAGCGCTTTAGCAAAACCGTTGGTTATATGGATGAACAATTAGGCATTTATAGAGATACCAGCTATAAAGTTTTGCGGTTAAAAGGAACTAAAAATTTGCCTACCGGTAATGTATTAGTTGTCTGGAACCCTGCTAAGAAGAAAGTGATGCTTGACCTGAAAACATTGGATATGCCGGTGAACGACAAGGACCACCAATACCAGTTATGGGCGTTAGTTGCGGGTAAACCTGTTGACTTGGGTGTATTTGATAAATTAAACAACGACATGCTGGATATGAAGCAGATGAAATCTGTTGCTTTGGCGCAAGCTTTTGCAGTAACCCGCGAGCCAAGAGGCGGTAGCATTAACCCAACCATGAGCGAAATGATGCTTATTGGGCAGTTTTAACAAAATTTAACATTTCTGATAAAAATAAATTGTAACTATTCAATACCTGTTAACGTCTTATAGACAACAAAGCAAGTATTAGTTCTTTATAAGATCAGTTAATAAGTTAATTAAAAAAGAGGCTGTAAATACTTGCGGCCTCTTTTTTTATGCCAATAATTTTGCCATTGTTACGGGTAGTTGTTTGGCAAGCTGCCCGGGCAAAACTACATTCATTCTATTGGGCAAAGCCAATTCATCGCCTGCCTTTCCATGTATGTACACGCCTATAATACAGGCTTCTTCGGGTGTATATTTTTGAGCTAATAAAGATGTTATTATTCCAGTCAGCACATCGCCCATGCCGCCTGTTGCCATTGCCGGGTTACTGGTCGAATTAAAATACACTTTACCTTCAGGCGTAGCCACCAGTGTATAATCATTCTTTAAAACGATATTAACATGATGCTGCTTAGCCATTTCCATGCTACGTTGCAGCCGTTGCCACCAGTTGGTGTGTTTACCAAACAGGCGGTCGAACTCTTTCATGTGGGGCGTTAATATACTTCCAGCCGGCACTTTCTTCCAAAGCGTTGGATTTTCGGCTAACACGTTTAAGGCATCAGCATCAATAACTATAGGATTTTTATAATTATCGAAGACTTCAGTTAACAACGCTAAAGTGGCTTTGTCCTTACCCAAACCCGGCCCTATGGCTATGACGGTAAATTTATCCCATTCTATTTCCGGAAATCCATCGTCTTTTCTCACTATTGCCATAATTTCTGGCAGATAGGTATTTAACGCTGTCAGTCCGCTTTCGGGTACGCAAGCTGTCGTTAACCCCGCCCCTGCATACGCACACCCGGCCGAGCTTAACAGCGCAGCGCCCATTGTTTCGGGCTGCCCGGCAATGATTAACGCATGCCCGTAAGTCCCCTTATTACTGAAATGCTGGCGAGGTTTTAATAAAGCCTTAATATCCTTATCGGCGATAAATTGATAAGGCGATTTAAGTCCTTGAATAAAACCTTCATCCAAACCAATATTTACCACCTCCCAACATTTAATATGCGGGGCAGATTCGGGCAGTAAAAAATTGATCTTCGGTTGTTGAAAGCTGATAACCAGGTCGGCTTTTATAACGGTAGCGTCTTTTTCCATTTCGCCATCGGTAAAAAAACCTGTTGGCACATCAACCGCTACTACCGTTTTGCTTGCTTCGTTTATAAATTCGGCTAATCTTTTATAGTCGCCTGCTAATTGTTTATTGAGGCCGCTGCCTAATAATGCATCAATAATAATTTCACTTTTTTCGGCAGGGAATGCGGCATCAGGTTTAAGCTCGCGCAGATCTAAACCCATGTGTATAATGCGTGCAAGATTGGCATCAAAATCCGGAGAAGACTTTTCAGAGAACCGCGCTACTTTAACATCAATATTAAAATACTTATGGCCATAAAGCATGCGGGCAATAGCTAAACCATCGCCCCCATTATTACCTGTACCGCAATAAATACTTATCGCTAAATTCTTATCCGGGAAATGATTAATAAACCAACCCACAAATGCCTTTGCTGCCCGTTCCATTAAGTTTACAGAACTTATAGGCTCGTTAGCAATTGTATGGGTATCCGCTTCGCGAATTTGTTGGGCAATTAGTAAGGGTAGCATATCGTATAAATTTAAACTTTATACCTTTTGTTTTATAATAGTTTTTTTGGGTAAGAATGCGTGCTGAAGGAGATCGCTTATTCTTTCTATTTTATCTCTACAATTGAATATACATCCACCCCCGGCACATTAAACTTCACCACGCCTTTAGCATAAGTAAACGGCACAGCAGTATTACCAGGCTGTATGATAACCGAACGCGGCTTTATCCGCATATTAACTGTAACTGCTAATGGATCAGTTATAGCAGCCATTTTAAAATCGAGCTGGTTATTGGGCAGCGTATCAAAATGGTCATTAACA
>JACMRC010000096.1 GCA_014376655.1 Mucilaginibacter sp.
CAACAAAACGTTTCGCTAAAAAACTTTAACACCTTTGGTGTAGAGGCTAATGCCAGCTTTTTCGCCGAAATAAACAATGCCGACCAACTGGTTGAACTGTTTATGGATCCGCAATGGCAACAAACCCCTCGGCTGGTTATTGGCGGTGGCAGCAACTTGTTGCTGATAAATGATTTCGAAGGATTGGTTATCCGCATGAATATCCGCGGTATCGAGCATCGCATAAACCATAACGAAGTATTTGTTGAAGCCGGTGCCGGCGAGGTTTGGAACGATTTGGTAAATTTTTGCGTGCAGCGCGGTTTTGCCGGCTTAGAGAATTTAAGCCTGATCCCCGGCTCGGTTGGTGCATCGCCTATTCAAAACATAGGTGCTTATGGTGTTGAGCTTAAAGATGTTTTTCATAGCTGCCGTGCTTTCGAGATTACTACCGGCCAATTTAAAACTTTTACCAAAGCCGATTGCGGGTTTGGCTACCGCGAAAGTGTTTTTAAAAGCGAGTTAAAAGGCCGGTATATTATTGTATCTGTAAAGTTCGACCTTTCAATTATCGCCAATGTTAACTTGCGCTATGGCGCGATAGAGCAGGAACTAACCAACCGTGGTATTACTACACCTACTATAAAAGATGTATCAACCGTGGTATCCCATATCCGTGTAGCTAAACTACCCGATCCGTCAACCATTGGTAATGCAGGTAGCTTTTTCAAGAACCCGATTATAACTACTGGCGAATTTGCACCTATCCAAAATAAATTCCCCGAAGTTGTAAACTATCCGGCGGGTGATGGGTTTATAAAATTAGCGGCCGGCTGGCTCATTGAGCAATGCGGCTGGAAGGGTAAAGTTGTTGGCAATACTGGTACCTGGAAGAACCAGGCCCTGGTTTTGGTGAACCATGGCGGCGCTACCGGACAGGAAGTGTACAACTTTTCGTCGCAAATTATAGACAGTGTGTACTCCAAATTTGGCGTTTCACTACAACGCGAGGTGAATATAATTAGTTAAATTATTTTCATTTAAGGAAATTCCTCTATTGTAATCCTATTGTCATTCAATTAAAATAATGTCGTAAGTATCTGTAAATAAGCTTATTTATACTTGATGTATGCGCTGTGAGTTTTTGAATAGATACATACTGCTTAATTAATGTTTTTGTATCGTGGTATAGCATTTGTCTACATACCAGTACAAAACATTTAACATTATGACAAAGATTGAGTTTAACACCCTGGTATTACGTCAAGCAAGTTCATTAAGGTCATACGCCTTACACTTTACGCATGACGCAGACGATGCTAACGACCTTGTTCAGGACACGATGTTGAAAGCCATAACTTATTACAATAAGTTTAAAGAAGGCACTAATTTAAAAGGATGGTTATACACCATCATGAAAAATACCTTCATCAACAATTACCGCCGTTTTGTTAAAATGAGCACTTTTGTTACAAAATCTGATGAGATCTCATCACCTAACCTGGTATTTAGTTCTACCAAAAACCAAGGCGAGGCAAAATTTGTAATGGACGATATCAGAAGAGCGTTAGACAGGCTTCCTGCTGATTATTATGTTCCTTTCACAATGTATTTCGAAGGCCATAAATATCACGAGATTGCTGATCATTTAACTATTCCTATCGGAACAGTGAAGACCCGCATCCACGTAGCACGCAAGTTGCTTAAAAAGGGCCTTAAAGCTTATGATAATAGTGGTGTTAAAAAACCTATATACGCAGAAAACTAAGCTACAATCAACTCAACACATATATAAAGAAAGAGCCCGTCTATGAAGCGGGCTTTTTCAATTTCCTATTTATTTGTCCAGACTTGGTAATTGCCTACCGTATTTATATCAAAAACCATATTGTTATCTGTTGACGGGTGGCCATCGCTAACAGTTATTGTTCGGTAACTATATAACTTCTCGTGTGCCGAGTTTGCAGGTAATTGTACAGCAATAATATAGGTTCCAGGCTCCTGGTAATCTAACAGGTAAGTAGTATAGCCCGGATGTGCTTTAAAATATTCGGCCAGCGTATTCTCATCTTTAACTATATCTGTTTGGGTCGACTTTAGCAACGCGAAGTTGGCATAAGACGTAGCAGTGCTGTTGCCAATATATGCAGACGCTGATATGGTGATGACCAATGGCCCATGTGATGGATCTGCTATCTTGCATGATGCTATCATGCAAATAACCAATATTAATAAAGTTAAACGCTTTGTCATA
>JACMRC010000097.1 GCA_014376655.1 Mucilaginibacter sp.
AGACAGGGTGTTAAAAGCAGCATTGGTTAAACCTTATTCTACTTTGTTAAAAGATCATATAGCAGATTACCAGCAGCTTTTTGGGCGCGTGCATTTAAACGTAGGGAGTACAGCTGCGGCTACGCTTGCTTTGCCAACTAACCAACGGTTGGTGAATTATAAAAAGGTTTTCGATCCGCAGTTGGAGTCGTTGATATTTCAATACGGCCGGTATTTGTTAATCAGCTCGTCAAGAAAAGGTGGCTTGCCTGCAAACCTGCAAGGCTTATGGAACGAAACCAATAACCCACCCTGGGGGAGCGATTATCATACCAACATAAACATCCAAATGAATTACTGGTTGGCCGAGCCTACCAACCTGGCCGAATGCCATTTCCCATATTTGGACCATATCAACGCTATCCGCGAGATTAGGAAGATCAACACCCAAAAAGAATACCCCGGTGTGCGCGGTTGGACGCTGCGTACCGAAAGCAACCCCATGGGCGGCGAAAGCTATTCATGGAACCCACCCGCCAGTGCCTGGTATGTGCAGGACCTATGGGAGCATTATGCCTTCACCAAAGACATAAAATATTTAAAGGAGTTTGCCTACCCCATTATAAAAGA
Organism: Mucilaginibacter sp.; assembly: GCA_014376655.1. Lineage (GTDB taxonomy): Bacteria > Bacteroidota > Bacteroidia > Sphingobacteriales > Sphingobacteriaceae > Mucilaginibacter. The sequence continues at coordinate 610 of JACMRC010000097.1, forward strand.
AGTAGTAGAATTTTGGGACGATCATTTAAAACGCCGCCCCGACGGCACACTGGTATCGCCTAAAGGTTGGTCGCCGGAGCATGGGCCTACAGAGGATGGTGTAACTTACGACCAGGAGATAGTTTATGACCTGTTTACAAATTACATCCAATCGGCAGATATATTGGGAATAGATAAAACCTACCGCGACCATGTAGCCGACCTAAAGGATCATTTACTTAAACTAAAAATTGGCAAATGGGGGCAGTTGCAGGAATGGGAAACCGACCGTGATGACCCTAAAGATAATCATCGCCATGTGTCGCATTTATTTGGTTTGCATCCGGGCAGGCAGATCAGCACCGTTAAAACGCCCGAGCTTGCACAGGCAGCTAAAGTTAGCTTATTAGCACGCGGCGATATATCAACCGGGTGGTCTATGGCGTGGAAAATTAACTTCTGGGCGCGCCTGCAAGATGGCGACCATGCACATACCATCATCCAAAACTTTATTACACCTGTAGGCGGCAACGGTATTGATTATAACAATGGCGGTGGCATTTATGCTAACCTGTTCTGCGCGCACCCGCCATTTCAGATAGATGGCAACTTTGGCTATACCGCCGGCGTTGCCGAAATGCTGGTACAAAGCCAGGCCGACGAGATCCAGCTATTACCCGCCCTACCGAAAGCCTGGGCAACCGGCAGTGTACAGGGCCTGAAAGCTCGTGGTAATTTCGAGCTAATTGATCTACAATGGAAAGATGGTAAACTTACTAAACTTGTTATTAAATCATTATCAGGCGGCGAATGTAAGCTGAGGACTTTGAGTGCTTTAAAGTCGGCTATCGTAGGTGTGAAAAAACAAGCTAACGGTGTAGATTTTGCTTATAGTTTTAAAACTGTTGCCGGTAAGAGTTATAGTTTCACAAATTAGGGTACCTCGCTCATATCATTAAGCATACCGTAGATTGCGCCGCAGGTGCAAAATGTCGGTATGCTATTTTATAGATAGCGCATTTGCACGCATCAAAGTATGCTGCCTGGTAGCGTGCGTACCGCATGAAGGCCTTTGTCATTGTTTTTTCAACCGGCGTTTGTCCAGCATTCTCAAGGAAATACACCCATTCGTTATTCTTATTTAAATTAATTCTAAATAAATTAGGAGGCAATTGTTTGTGTTTTTATATTTATCGCTTAATTAGACTAAATATAAATAACATGACATTCCTAAAACAACTACTTATCTATTTTACAATCTTATTCGCCTTATGCTGCAACATTATTAAGGCAGACGACATTAAAACCGGGAGGATTTCTGGTTCCATCACCACTTCGGATAACAAACCGGCAACTTATGTAACCGTTGCTATTGAGGCGCTAAACCGATCAACCACTACCAACGAAAATGGTTATTATAGTTTCGGCAACATAAAACCCGGCACCTATACGTTAAAGGTTACATTTGTTGGGGCAGTTACTCAAAAAAAGGAAGTTATTGTAACAGCGGGCAAAGCTGCCATAGCCGATTTTACGCTTACTGAAAGCCTTTCGGCGCTTAACGAAGTGAATATTACTGCGGCAAGGTATCGCAAGTCGTTATCGGCTGGCAAGGCAGCTATCAAACCTTTAGACCTGCCGCAAACCACCGGTACAGTTTCAAAAAAAGTTATCGAGGACCAACAAATTAACCGCCTGGGCGATGCCGTACGTAACGTAAGCGGCGTAACGTTAACCCAAACACGCGGCGGCGTAGGCGAAACCATAACCGCGCGCGGCTATAGCATTGGCATAACCGGTACTGCCGGCAGCATTTTTAAAAATGGGGTACTGGCTAACACAGCCGGGCTTACCGAAGCCAGCACGCTCGAATCAATTGAAATATTGAAGGGAAGTGCGGCTTTGCTTTACGGCAACGTGTCAGGCGGGTTAGTTATAAACATGATAACCCGTAAACCGCAATTTAAAAGCGGCGGCGAAGTTTCCATGCGTTACGGCAGCAACAGTTTTTACAAACCATTAATTGATCTGTACGGCCCTATAAGCCAAAATGTAGCCTTTAGGTTAGTTACCACATACGAAAACTCGGGCAGCTATCGCGACCAGGTAAAAACCAAACGTTTTTATATCAACCCATCATTATTATTTAACCTTGATAAAAAAACCACCTTATTGCTGGAAGCCGATTACAGCAAGCAAAACCTTACACCAGATTGGGGCATAGGCTCATTAAATACCGGGCGGGAGATACCTACCCAAATATCGCGTTCGCAGTATATCAATACCAACTGGGCTTATAATAATGTAAAACAATACTCAGGTACAGCTACCTTGAATCATAAATTTGACGGCGATTGGAATATAAATGCTATAGTGTCTGTACAAACTGCCGATATAGATTCGTACGGATCAGGTTTACCCAATACTGTAAACGCCGCAGGCGAATGGAACCGGGGATTAGCCAGGGCCCATACTAATGAAAACAACTATACCGCGCAAACCAATTTAAAAGGGAAATTTAATACCGGCGCAATTGATCATCAAATACTGGCCGGTATAGATGCCGCCAGGATATTAAGTAAAAGCAATGCCTTCGGGATTAACAATGGGGCTACACCTATCACCACTTACGTTTATGATAAGATTAACATCGTCGACCTTAACAAATATGTGCAACGCACCGATATACCCAATGCTGTTGATACTGCTTTAACCACTGCCCCTGTTTATCGTGTTGGTGTTTATGCGCAGGACCTGATCAGCATTACTGATAAACTGAAGGTATTGGCCGGCATACGCTGGTCTTGGCAGCAAACTTATCAAACTACTATACAAAACCTGTTAAAGCAAACAACCACCGGCGGTGCAGCAATTACAAGGTATGACCGCGCGTTTTCGCCAAAGCTGGCCCTGATCTATCAGCCGGCTAAAACCACCTCGGTTTACGCAACTTACAGCAACAACTTCCAGGTAAACAGCGGTAATGACATTTATACCGGCCAGGGTTTAAAACCGTCAATAGTCGATCAATACGAAGCCGGTATCAAAAATGAGTTCTTTGACGGAAAGCTATCGGCCAACTTTAGCGTTTACCGTATTATAAATAATGATCTTGCAGTAACAGCACCATTTTTAGCTGATGGCGTAACACCAAACAGCGACGCTACCAAAAAACAATTTAACGGTCAAACCACCAGCGACGGATTAGAAGTTGATGTAAACGGTTACTTATCAAACAATTTGTATTTTATCGTGGGCTATGCATATAATTTTATGCGTTATACCAAAACATCAGGCTTAAAGGGCTCAAGTATAGCGGGCGAACAAGTTGTTATTAACCCACGTAATACAGCTAATGCATCGCTATTTTATACATTTAGTTCAAACACCTTACGCGGTTTTAAAGTGGGTGCATCAGCATTTTATACAGGATCGCGCCTGGGTGGGTACAACAACACTGTTGGCCAAACACAGGCCTTTAACCGTTTATTGCCTGTTGGTGGTTTCGCTACACTTAACGTTACCGGCGGGTATACCTATAAAAAAGTGTCGTTACTGGCAAGCGTTAATAACGTAACCAATACATTAAATTATTTGATACACGATAATTACAGTATTACCCCAATAGCACCAAGGCAATTTTTAACTACCTTAACGTATAAGTTTTAATAATTATCCTGTTTAGTTAAATGCCCTTTACAAAAGTAAGGGGCATTTTTTTTACAAATAAATTTGCGTAACCAATCGGTTACTTATATATTTGTAACCGAACGGTTACTTATTGAGACGTATTTATATGAGACGAGACGTATTCCAGGCTATTGCCGACCCAACCCGAAGAGAGATCATAGGCATGCTGGCACATAAATCATTAAACTTAAATAACGTGGCCGACCAGTTTACCATTAGTCGCCCGGCTATATCCAAACATATAAAGATATTGACCGAGTGTGGCCTGGTTACCATAACCCAGCAAGGGCGCGAACGTTATTGCCATGCAGATTTTGGCAAGCTTAAACAAGTAGCCGACTGGACCGCCCGCTACCAGAAATTCTGGACCAGTAAACTGGATGCCCTGGGTGCCTTTTTAGAAACAGATAAAAAACAAGATCAACAGAAATAATAACCTATTAACAATCAGAAATTATGAATACAGAACCATTTGTAATTGAGCAAACTTATGACTCGCCGGTAGAAAAGGTGTGGCAAGCTATTACCGATAACGAAAAAATGAAACAATGGTATTTCAAGCTCGAAGATTTTAAGGCCGAAGTTGGCTTTACCTTCCGTTTTGAAGGTAAAGATAAAGGCGTAAGCTTTTGGCATAAATGCGAAATCACTGAAGTTATACCTTTAAAGAAACTGGCACATACCTGGCGATATGAAGCGTATCCCGGCGACTCACTTGTTACATGGGAGTTGTTTGACGAGGGAGATAAAACGCGATTAAAGTTAACCCATACCGGATTAGAAAGCTTCCCTGCTGATAATCCATCATTTGCAAGAGAAAACTTTGCTAAAGGTTGGACCTATATTACGGGTACTGGCTTACCGGGCTTTTTGGCTAAGGAGTAAATAGTCTGTCATTGCGAGCGTAGCGCGGCAATCGCACGGAGAAAAGTTCGCGATTGCCGCGCTCGTTCCTCGCTCGCAATGACAAACTTTATTGAATTACAACAGCAATATATCTATCCTATGCGCATGCACCATTTCCAACCTTGGCGACCACGCAAATATAGTGAACCGGCCATCTTGTGATGCTACTAAGGCAACCGCGTCGCGTTGGTCAAATATAAACTGGGCCGCTGCCAGGTGCCGTGTACCGCCGTTTTGGCCGGGGTGCATAAGTGTAGGTGTGCCGTCCATTACAGGCTCGGTAGTTATGATTTGGTCTACAGGCAAACTCATGCCCGAGCGGGCAATTTTAGCACCAAAGGCCAATAGCTCATAATTACGATTAATGATGGTTGCACCATCAACAGCGGTAAACCCGCCAACAATATCTATCGAGCGTAGCAGGGCTTCCTGCCAGTCGGCTTTTGAGCGTTCGCATTTATCCTGCTTCATTAATTTGGCAATACCGGTAAAAGTGGGTACTACCGGGTAACTCATTGGGTGGATAATAGAATCCTGCCATTTATCAGAATGTTCGGGCACTATAAGTACCAACCCGCCGCGCCCATGGATCCGCATAGATGCAGCAAGTTCCACCATTATATTCACCGCGCCATCAACAAATGGCGTAGCTATACCCGGTATAGTGTCAAACAACGCAGGGCAATCTTTTAAGCCGGTGTTTTGTTCGTCAACTATTTTTATTTCGTCGCCTTTTAATACGGCTATGTTTACAAACTTACCAAACCCATCTGTACGGCTGTGCTTTATTACCAGCAGGCCCGGCTCAACCACTTCTAATACAAAACAGATGCCCGGTATAGCCAAAGTGGTGCCCCAAACGTAAAGTTCATCGTTTTCATACCAAACACCTAAGTGGATGCCCGGACTTTCGACAGCCGGAGCAAGTTTGGTTAAGTTATGAGGTGTTAAACGGATACGGTTACCAAATATAAGCGGCTGGCTTGCCTGGTGAGGCGGTAATAACGCTATTGATATTTTAGGCGAATGCCCCTCCTCTTTACGCAGGCTTGCCCAAAACGCAACATCAATTATAGCTTCCACAATAGGCGACGGCGGTTCATCGGCAAGGTTGGTTGCACCCTGCCTGCGCGCCTCGGCCAAATGCGTGGCAAAATGCGTTTCGATGGTTACCGCTACCATACGGGCAGCTATGTAGGTTGGTTCTGATAGCATTGTTTGTTGTTTGTATACGTAGCCTTTATTACATCAAAAATATCTTTAATGTTTTAAAGCCGTGCAACATGTGAGGGTAAAATTTGGTTAGTTTACAAATTCTCCTTCAATAACTTATTCAGCATCCAGGTTGTAACTGCGGTGTTATTAGCTACAGAAAATAATATTTTATGCGCCTTATCTGTCATAACAATAACCGGCCTGTTATCGGTCTGGTAGACGCTTGCAATGAATCCTCCTTCAAAAACATTACGGGCATTTAATATCGGGCTTTTTTTCAACTCATCTGCAGCTACGTCAAAGGGGGAATTGGTTATGGCTATCACCTATAATTTATCAGGATTATAGTAGGTTGATATTACGTTGTTTACTTCCCGGTATTCATCATGGCGCGTACCATTATAACAGCCCGGGCACCAAAATATCATAATAATAGCTTTACCTGTTAGTTTGGTGGTATCAACGCTTTTGGCTATCGGTTTCAGATCAAGCGTTAGGCCGTCCTGTAATCTTGTGCTTTTCAATCGCATCTGCTGGATAATTTTCATGAGCTGGTATGTTTCCATTTTATGCTTAGGATCTATCCTGGTGATGATACGCTTCATTTCGGTTTGCCCGATAGGTGTTCCAAACCCGGTTTCGTACTCAAAAGATTTCACCATGGCTGCCGCTTTAACAGAGTCTACTATAGTGCCGTCCCTTTGGTAAATCTTTCGGTCGGTTACATTTCCAAACATACGGTTCAAATCAGAACCTTTCATACTCATTACTTTTATTGATCTTGTGGTGTCTTGCGCCAGTACGGTCGTACTGCAAAAAATCGCAATAGCAAAAAGTATAGGTTTCATAATTGAATAATCAATGTAATTGGTGATGCAATATAAAGTAAAATTATTGGGGCTGATACTCAAAAGGCAATTGGTCGCCTATCCTTCTCCGGCTCCAATCGCCTTTTATTAAAAAAGTACGGTAATCTGCATAGCTTCCCCTGCGGTCAATAATTGCTTCTTTTAAATAAAGTTTAATGGTCGATCCCTGGTCTGTAAGTACAAAAGTTTTTTTCATAGGCAGATCTCGCTTTGCCTGTACAATGGCGGCCCCGGCCGGATCATAAGTAGCATACAAATGGTTAAACTTAAACGACACAAACGAGGTATCTATAACATTTACCAATGTGTCAAATTTTACCGGGCG
>JACMRC010000098.1 GCA_014376655.1 Mucilaginibacter sp.
CCGATGCTTTGTATAGCTTGTCAATATCCAGCCCGCCTTCGGCAGCTAAATATTCCATTACTTTTTGTGCGTCTTCTTTGCTTAATCCTTTATCTAAGGTGCTGCTGTCAATACTCTTGGTAAGCAGTTCGGCCATGTAACCGCGCATATCGTTATGTACTTCGCGTACGCGGATCTTTTTGTTGGATAGCGGGCCTTTACCCTCGGCAAAATAATAAGCGCCCTCGTTTACGTTATTGTAAACCTGTAGCGGTACATTTAATTCTTTGCAGTAATGTAAGGTGAGCTGATGATGGTGCGGGATGCGCGACGGGCCTGCGTTGAAGTAAAGGCCATCGTCGAATTTGGCTGTGGCGGTAGGTTTATCGGTTTCGGTATTGGTGCTGCCATTGCGGATGCTCCAACAACGCCCACCTGCCCGGCTCCGGGCCTCTAAAATGGTACAATTATAACCCAGTTTATTAAGCTCGTAGGCGCAGGTCATGCCTGCCAATCCTCCCCCTAAGATTATTATCTTTTTACCGTTACCGTTACCTTCTAAGTTAAACGCGTGGGCGGGTGCAGAGCGCAGCATGCCCAACGCAAGCATTGCCGGGTAAGCCCCGCCAGCCAGCATTGATCCTTTGCTTAAAAAACTTCGCCTGGAAATTGTTTCCAATGGACAATCGTGTTAAAAACCAGTAAAAATTTCAGTTAACTATAAACGCCGCTAAGCATTTACATTGGAAATTTAATTAATTTTTAACACAATGTCAATTTTGTTGAAAAACAAATCAAAAATTCAACAGTTCCTTACGATAAGTCTATTAAATCTATAGAATTTAGCTAATATTCATAATCTACCTTTGCTCGTTGTAAATCTCAAATTCGGCTATTGATGGTGTACGGTTATAACCAATGATCTGCATCCGGATTTTGTTGGCATAAATGCGGTTAAAGCGATGGATTTTTACGTTAGTAGTTTTATCGCCATCTAAAATTGGCTTCCACTCGCCGGCAGCATAATACTCTAATTTGTATTTGTTAATATTGGCTCGGCGTTCAGCTATTACGATAGTATTTAAGCCGGTTTCGTGCTTAAAGCTGATCTCGTACCAAGGCTGTTTAATTGTCGGGCTTGATGACCATGAAGTATTAAAACTATCATCGTTGGCAAAATCGCTAATGTTCATATCATCGCTCCAGCTTGAATTAGCAGCTTGATTTTTTGCAAGGTTTGACGATATGATAGGCGCATCATTATCAGGCAATGCAGCCAACGGGCCATCGTTTTTCCAGATCTTGCCAATTTCTTTTAATTCGGCAATGGCGTTGTCATCAAAAAGGCCATCTTTATTCGGCGCAACATTCAGGATGAAATTACAGCGATCATTATTTAGTTTGATCAAATAATCATTAACCAGGCTGGCAGCAGTTTTAACCGGCGTAGTAGGGAAATTCGATTTCCAGAACCATGAGCTTTGGATAGGCAAGCAAGCCAATGCAGGCATAGTATTGCTGCCCGCTTCCATACGCTGGCCGGCACCCATTTCGTAAGTTTTAATATCGGTATAGTATAAGCCTAACTTAGGATATTTGGCACCGTTCAGATCCATCAATAAGCAATCAGGCTGCAGTTTTTTAACCAGGTGGTAGATATCCTCGAAAGAGATATCATCATAGCTTATACGCGACCATGGTGCATCCCAGCCATCAATAACCAATGCTTCTATCTTACCGTATTTGGTTAACAGTTCGGTTATTTGTGTCTTAACCATTTCTATATGGCTCGGGGTTATTTGGTTAGGACGAAGCTTGTGGTGGGTATCCAAAATCGAATAGTATAACCAAACCTTTAAGCCATTTTTACGGAAAGCATCAACATACTCTTTCACAACATCGCGCTTAAGCGGGCTGTTCATTACGTTATAATCGGTGCTTTTGGTATCCCAGATACAAAAACCGCTATGGTGCTTGGTGGTTAAACAGCCATAAGTCATGTTGGCCGATTTTGCAGCTTTTGCCCATTGGTCGCAATTTAACTTGGTCAGGTTAAAGTTTGATGGCGATGCTTCCGGGTCGGGCCAGTCGGCATCCATATAAGTTGGAATGTTAAAGTGTATAAACATACCAAAGCGTTCATCTATAAATTGTTGCTGTAGCTTTTTTAAATGCTGATTTGCCGTAGCATCAACAGCCGTTGTTTGTGCCTGCGCTGCAAACACGGTTAAACAAACAAACAATGCTACCAGGTGCAATCTTTTAAATATCATAGTAATGGTTTTAAGCTTTAGCTAATTTAGTTATTATGGATTGATATATGCTGTTTGGTTTAATTAGTCACAACCCGCACCTTACCAATCCAAAGAAATGTAATTAAAGCGGCCGAATGTTTTAGGTTTTTACCTAATTATTGAGGGATATTATCTTGTTTTATTGGTTGTTGTTGGTTTGATGGTTAAAATCAGCTTACAATGGTGGTTAAAATATACTCAGTACGGCGCCAGAACATTTGCCGCCGTTTTGCGTAGTGTAGATATGCGTATGTATAATATAACCTTTTTCGCGTTGGTCACTTTATTTTCGTGCAGCGGCCCCGACCCGATTGTCGAAGCAAAAAAATATCCCCCGCTTGATGTTAGCAAGGCCGATAGTACACATCGTTATACCAATATCCTTATCGGCAGCACTGCTCCTGTTCAACTCTTAGGCTTCGCGCACACACTTATTGGCATCCCTTATAAATATGGTTCGATAGATCCGGCGCAGGGGTTTGATTGCTCGGGTTTTATTACTCATGTGTTTAACCATTTTGGGATTTTGGTGCCGCGTA
>JACMRC010000004.1 GCA_014376655.1 Mucilaginibacter sp.
CGGTCACCCAAAATGTTCAAGACATTATGATATACGTTTAACTGCCTTGCAGAACGACCAGACATGGTTACTGATTGTTCTGCCTGCAATTGTTCTTCTCTAAAGGTACCAGCCTGCGCGTTGTTAAGCGCTACGTAACGGTTGGGTATAGTGTTGGCACCATCATCAAAAAACACAGCGTTAAGCAAAGGTAAAGTTTCGCTAACCTGGCGTTTTAACGGTACCGTCTTGGGCGCACGTATGGCAAATGTAACATCAACCGGTATTATCGCAACTGCTGGTATTTCCACAACTTTTGTATGGCCCTTGCCAAATTTAAGGGCAATACCTGCACGTACAGTTGTTATTTGCCAGCTTTCAATACTGCGTGGCCCCTGGCCAAAATAAGGCTGGTAAGAAATAAATGGCGAAAGGCTAATCTTATTAGGATTAGTGGCAGCTGCCAATGGTATCTCATAACCAATGCCTACTTGCCCGGATACTAATGTTTTGCGCATATTGCTTAATTCGCCATTAGTATTCGGCTGCTTAACTTGTGTGTACGAAAAACTTTTTTGGATATTGAACGCTAAACGCGGACCTGCAAAAAAGTATAGGTTTGATGCCGGTACCGCTAAACGTAAACTTGGTTCGACAGCGATGTAGGCAGCATTGGTACGCAAGGTTGCATCGCAGTTACAAGGCGCTACAACATCATTAAATTTGCCACCACGGCCATCATAACCTACGTTAAGCATGATGCCCCAGACACCCGCCGGGCGGTACTCCACCAATACAGAGCCATATGGTCTTATACCAAACCCTTTATGAAAAGCGGTAGGAACCATTAGGCTGTTATTAAGCGTTTGGGTTGTACCATCGTAAAAGTTAAAATTTGCAGCGCCCGATAAACCCCACCACCAGGTAGGTGGGGTAACTTGTGCCTGTGCGGCAACTTGTGAAAGGATAACCATCGCCGAAAGCAGGATGGCCCTTTTTATCATTTTATATTGTAGTAACATATGTTTCTTTTTAATGTAAGTGAATTAAGTAAGTACACTCCCGCAGGGAGTGTACTTTAAGGAGGATTAATATTAAGGGATTATTACTGTAGCAGCATTTAACGTAACCGCTTTTTGAGCCAATAACCTGCCGGTAACCTTAGCACCGGTATTTAAAGAGATCAGGTTTTTACTTAGGATATTACCACTAAAGTCAACCGCTGTACCAAGCGTGGCCTGGCCTGCAACAACCCAGTAGATATTCTTGGCTTGCGCACCTCCCTTTAAATGGATGATGGCGGTATTATTTACAATCAAATCTGCGGCTATTTGTAAAACCCAGGTATCATTAGGCCCGCCTGCAAGTGTTACCCCTGCATTTGTTATTAATAACTGCGTACTCCATTTATATAAGCCGGGAGGCAATGTTAAACCACTGATATCGCCTGCGCCTAAACCAACTATTGGTGCCGGTGTTACCAGGTTATTTGAATTGGTATAAGCCGTTTCCATATCGCCTATAGCTGTTGTTAAATTACCTGGCGTTGGCACGGCATAATCAGCCGCGTAAACTTTTCCGGTTACTATGGGTGTATGCGATGTTTGACCATTGGTATCCATTATCAATCCAAAGCCTGTTATGGCTGTTGATGTTATCGGGCTTACGCCGATATCACCGGTTATTGAAGTAGTACCGGTAGTTGATATTCCGGATTCGGTTAATATGCTAAAGGTAGCAGCAGAACCAAGTCCTGGTAATATTGGGCCAAGCGCTACCACCGCTGTAAAGTTTGCGGTAATGTTTTTATTGCTGTTCATGTTCACCGTTAACGGGTTTACAGATCCTGTAGCATCGCCGCTCCATGACGAGAATATAAATCCGGGTTTTGCTGTAGCTGTAAGTTGCACGTTAGCTCCGCTATTATAAACGGCCAGGTTTGGATTTTTTGTAACCGAGCCCATCAGCGCATTTGCATTTACCGTTAACGTGTAAGTGTTCAATAAGAAATTGGCAACCAATGTCCGGTTCGAGCTTAACGGGAAAGTATAAGCCGGGCTTGTTGATGCTGTTGTCGCGCCATCCGTCCAGTTAACGAAGGTATAGCCTGCATTAGGCATTGCGGTTACTGTTACCGAAGTTCCTGCTGCAAATGAACCTGCGCCGTTTGTTGAACCACCAGCTACCGGGTTTGATGATAATACAACTGCAAATTGAGATGCTGGTGTCGCACTAAAATTAGCCGTTAATGTTTTGTTGACAATTATCACAAATTGATAATTTGAGCTCGTGGAAACCACGGTGCCATTATCAGTCCAGTTTACAAATGCATATCCTGCTCTTGGTGTTGCCGATGCGGTAACCGTTGAGCCAATATTAAATTGTCCTTGCCCGGCAACTGTGCCACCAGCTACAGGGTTTGCAGATAAGTTTAAAGCCACTTTGCCAGCTGATATGGCGGCAAAATTAGCTATTAGCGCCCTATTACCTGCCACAGTAAACTGGTAACTTGGGCTGGTTGAGGCTACGGTCGCACCGTCTGTCCAGTTAACAAATACGAATCCGGTCGCCGCTGTCGCTGTTACCGAAGCAGTAGACCCTTCTGCAAACGTACCAGCGCCTGTGGTTGTACCGCTGGCAGCCGGCAACACAGATATTGTGATTTGTGGAATAGTAGTAAATGTCCAAACGTAATCATTAGCCAGGGCTGTATGGAATTTATCGGTAGCACCTTTGGTAATCGTACCTGTATATACTACAAATGGCAGTAGCGGTACGTCTGGTGTAAAAGTATAAACACGGGCGTTTGTAGTGGCAGCAACTGTTCCGCTTACCGCATTAGCGCCTTGCTTAATTATAAATGTTGTTTTGGTAATAGTAGCCGCATCCATATCAGTATTAAATGTTGCAGTAATAACTTTAGGAAGTACTACATCAACCGCCTTATCCATGGGGTCGGTTACTACTACGGGGCATACGCCTTGCTCAGCTATAAATATATCTTTTTTACAGCCAGCAATAAATACCATTAGAAGTAAAACCATCGCCCACATGGCGGTGAATGTTTTTGTATAGCCTCTGCTTTTAGGCACTTGAGTGCTATTAATAGTCGGAGTAATTCTTTTTTTCATAAAAGTTTTTTAAATATTAGTTGTTAGCGCCGCCAACTTAATAGGCAGAGTTAGGTATAGTACAAACCTACCGGAGTATTGGCCGGATATGTTATACAATTATTTGAATAAGTTCTATAATTCACACATTGCAGGAAGCAATGTACCTGCAAATTTAATGTACTTAAAGTGGGAAGGGGTAACCCCGGTAACTTTTTTAAACTGGGTTGACAAATGGGCAACACTACTGTAATTAAGTTTCCTGGAAATTTCGGTAAGGTTCAGGTCCTTAGCACAGATCAATTCTTTTACACGGCGTATTTTATTGACTATAATAAAATGTTCAAGGGTAATACCTTGCATTGCTGAAAAAACGTTGGCTAAGTAGGTGTAATCCAGGTTCAGCTTCTGACTTAAATGAAACGAAAAGTTATTTTTTAAGGGATAATCTGAGTTGTCTATCATGTCAAGGACAATAGTTTTGATCCTTTCAATTAATA